>JANXCD010000240.1 GCA_025060305.1 Armatimonadota bacterium
TGTCAGTTGTTGCAATTTGCTTTGCATTTTTCAAATCAATGCCGTTTACCTCAACAAACGATTCTTTAACCCATTGCTCAAATTCGCCGACAAAAAGTTTCATTGTCATCACCTTCTTGACCGAGTTTTGCGAACCTTTTTCTACCTGAGTGCAAATAAGCCTGAACCGAGATTTTGTTACTCTTTAGAGCAAAAGTTCACGCTCACCTAATCCCTGACAAGTTTTTGAGTAAAAGGAGAGCATCAAACTATAGTTTTAGCCAATTCGGAAGGCACGCCTACTGGCGTGCCGATTTTTTCTGTCTTGATTTCTTCCGTTGGGCAGTAGTCCGAACACTCTTTCGCTCAAAGTTTTGTTACGGAGTTACGCACCGAAAAATAGCGACAAAAATTAGTGTTGCAGGTAAATTCCATCTGCCCCTACGGTCACTTACTGTGGATTAGCCAAAACCTTCTCAAAGTTGACGAGTGTGATGATAGGACGAAGCGAAGTTGAGTGGCATCTTTTGGCAAAAGTGCAAACGAATTAGATGCCTTTTGTGTGACGATTTTGAAGTTAACGCCATCAGAAGAAACCCAAATTTCAACCTCGCTGCCATCGTAAGCGGCGATGAGATTGCCACCTAACTCATGCCAACGAGCAGCGATTGTT
>JANXCD010000241.1 GCA_025060305.1 Armatimonadota bacterium
CTTTTCGCTTATGCGCCGATACAACCTGCTTCCGACCGACGCCTATCATGTCGCTGTGGCTTTGGATGCGGGCGTCAACTCCTTTGTCTCCCTTGACGAAGATTTGCTCAATGTTGACAGTATCATTGTCTACACTTGCTTGTGAACATTGGCAAGTAAAACGGGATGCGCTACCATTTTCCTTCGGAGGTGTTTTAGATGCCGAACAAGCCCAAACGCCTTGAAGACATCCCCCCAAGAATTCAAGAACTTTTGAAACGCAAAGGTTGGACTTATCCTCCCGACGAAAAATTGAAGCAGCAGTGGAAGGAAGCGTGGGAGCGTTTGCGAGGTCGCGGTAAGGCTGACCTTGAGTTGCTTGAGGAAATTTATCGTGAAATGGGGTGGGCTTGGATTGAGCGAGCGAAGAAACTTCCAAGACGCTCTTGAACCCATAGTTTACCTGAACTCGTCTTTTGTCATTGCATACTGGCAACCTAATGACCCCTTTCACAGTGAATGCGTTAATTTTGCTAAAAGGTTGCAAGATGAGGGCGTCATTTGTGTTGTAAGTGACTTCACTTATAACGAAGTTGCTTTTCACATTCTTCACCAAGCTCTGCTGCAAGAAGCAAGAAAAGTGGGTGAATGGTGGAAACATGTCCCAAAACTT
>JANXCD010000242.1 GCA_025060305.1 Armatimonadota bacterium
GGTGACCTCGTCCTTGTAAACGAGCGGGTAAAACTTTCGCACCTTTTTGCCCTTGCTCGGCTTCAATTTCACCCACTTACCCATGAAACTTGCACCTCTGCCCTGATTTTCCGATGAAGTTGGGGCTAAGCAACTCCGTCATCACCTGCAGTTTAAAGCCGTCAAGTTCGTAAAACATGCCAATGCCAATTTTGCAAGTCATGCCACTGACTTTGGTGTTTGATGACGATTTGAATGAGCGCCGAATTTATTCGGCGGAGATTTCATTTAGCGTAACAATGACTCGCCATAAAGTTGCCTTGTGCCAACTCTCCTAATTTCTTCCTTGCCAATTTTGCAAGTCATGCCACTGACTTTAGTCAGTGTTTGATGACGATTTGAATGAGCGCCGAATTTATTCGGCAGAGATTTCATTTAGCGCAACAACGGCACGCCACAAAGTTTGCCTTTTGCCAAAGCCACCTGCTTTCGTCGCAACCAAAAGTTTTCGGTTGCGCAGGTAAACGATACCAAAAGGCATCCCTGAAAGCAACGAACCCATCAAATCCCATCGCTTGACACCAAGCAAATCAAAAATCGCCCGTGCAGTCAAACCGCCGACGATGATAAGTGCATTAAAGCGCCTCAAAAGTTCAGCGCTGAGCAATTGGAAA
>JANXCD010000243.1 GCA_025060305.1 Armatimonadota bacterium
ATCAAGCGAAGAGCGCTTCCAGATGCTACAAAAGTTTTGCGAGTTGTCCCAGCCGCTTTGGGAACGAACGCTGGTATTTTGGGAACTGCTGCTTTGGTCTTTCGTGCAGTTCAAACCTAATTGTCATTTGGCTTGCACAAAAGCGAGTAAACTCACGATTTGTGTTGCTTTCCAGTTGAGTTCAATCGCCACTTTGTTCGTTCAAAAAAGTGATGTCTTCGTTTTCCAATTTGAACCCTGATGCTTTTGTGCTCTCTTCAAGTTGAGCGATGTTAGATGCACCAACGATTGCCGAACTTACAACTGGCAACCTTAGAACCCAAGCCAAAGCGATGTGGCTCATAGGACGCCCATACTTTTGAGCCATTTGATTGACAGTTTGCCAAATTCTTTTTTCCCTTTCAGTCACCCCTTCACTTTGCCTGTCTTTGCGAGAGCGAGCCCAGATGACAGGCGGGTTTTGGGGCATCGTTGCTTTTGCCAAAAAGCCACCACCCATCGGACTGTATGCCAAAATGCCCACTCCTTCGCTTTCACAAAGTGGAATAAGTTCATGCTCAATGTTCCTGTCAAGCAAATTGTATCGGACTTGATTGGACTCAAAGCAAGCCCAACCGTTTTTGTCCGAGAGCCAAAGAGACTTACA
>JANXCD010000244.1 GCA_025060305.1 Armatimonadota bacterium
AAGCCAAAAGCAAATTCATAACCATCACCTTCCAACCTGTTTGCCAAACAAAGTTTTAATGAGTTAGTAACAATATCAGCCAAAGACATTTTGACAAAAAGTTAGTCAAATCTATCATGGGCTGACTTTCATTCCCATCTTATGTCCATCTCTTCTCGCTCACCGAGTGCTTTCTCAAGCAAGGCAACCAACTGGTCATCTTTGATAAGTGTCAATGTTGCACGGTGAACATAATAGTCACGGGCTTCAAAATGTTCCTCTTCAAATTCAAAGGCTTCAATGAGAGCCTGCAGTTGCTCTTCGTTAATTTCGCCAATACAATCGCCTGTCTCAAGGTCATACAAGCAAATGAGTTTGTGCTGCTTCTCCATTTGCTTCGCACTTCCTATGTCTGGTTGATGGATTGAACCTTATGCATTGAGCGTTTAAGAAAACTCCTTCTTCCACCTTCCACAGTAATAGATAAAAGCCACCACAAACTTGTAAGGTTAGATGAAACCTGCCCGTTTGTTTTTTTCGGGACAGGTTTGGGCCTTTCCCAACAATTTTTTTAGGGGCGGACGATGACCGCCCGAAAGTTGGATTTGGGAGCGGCCTGTGGCAGGGCCTAGCAGTTTTGGATGGGTGGGATGATTGCGGC
>JANXCD010000245.1:0-349 GCA_025060305.1 Armatimonadota bacterium
TGAAGGACGGAGAAACCGTGAAAAAAGCCTACGAGTTGGGAAGAAAGTGCGCCGAATTTGCCTGCATGAAAAATTGAGCACTTTGATAGTTGGGCAAAAGAATTTTTGCAGGGAAGTTAAGTCTCAATTTGCTCTTTGCTTCAAAGTTCGCAGTGGCTAATTTCACCAAAGCGTGTTGCCGACTTCCCTTTGAACTTAAACGAGAAGTTTTCAACGGAAGCAGTTTTCAACAGAAGCATGCGAAATCCGTCTAAAAACCTTTGTGCAGGCTTGAATATGTTTTGAGCATTCGGCGTTGAGCATTCAGTGTTGTGCATTGAGTGTTAAGTGCCATTTGCTTGTTTCCGAA
>JANXCD010000245.1:358-637 GCA_025060305.1 Armatimonadota bacterium
CAGGCTAAGCCTGCCTGATTTTTTCGGGCGGATTTCATCGGCCAACAACAAATTCGAGCATAGAGCGTTTTTGTTTATTATTTTAGACACTTCTGAAATTGGGATTTGGGGCTGCTTTTGCAGGTAATTTCATGCCTTCAAGTTGTAAACTAGCACCAGTTATGTAGTGCTTTTGCATTGGAAGGAAAAAGCGACCGAGGCAGGGATGAATTAGGCTTCGATCCCGATTTGAGTTGAATGTTTTGAATGTGGTTTTATAGTATACAACATAACCAATTG
>JANXCD010000246.1 GCA_025060305.1 Armatimonadota bacterium
ATACCCGTAGCATACCAATGTCCATCATTGCTAAACCAATGACCATTAACTACTGGATTAAGTCTGAATGGCATTCCGCAGTAAGCATAATAACCTGAGGGAGTTTTAGCCCATACAATCGCTCTTATAGCAACTTGATCGGAAAGGAAAGGATATGCCCGTGTAGGTTCCGTCAGGTTATAGTAGTAGACTCTAACTTTGTCAGGAATAATCCACCACTCTGCATTCAACTCCAAAGCAGGTTTGACTTGATGGTCTTTGTAAGTATCAGCATGATTGTCAAGGAAACTGACAACAAAGTAGTATTTTCCAACCTTCTTCATCTTCTTTACCGGAATCTTCACAATTAGACCATGTTCAATTCCGCCCTCGCTTGCCACCAATCCATCCTTAGCCTTCCCATGAACCTCACATTCCAAATCCTTAATCCTTTTCTCCCATACCATCTTCAAATCAGGGTCAAACAACTTCATTACTCCATAGCTTGCACTTCTCCCCTTCTTGTCATGCAACTCATAAAACCTAACAAAGTAAATGTGATTGTCATCCTCTGGCTTTTTCCCTTCTCTATCCCATGATACTCCACTTTCACCCACAATCAAAGTTTTAATGGTTATCCTACACTTATAGGA
>JANXCD010000247.1 GCA_025060305.1 Armatimonadota bacterium
ACTTGTCAACGAACCCTTTGCACCTTGCCAATATCGCCTTCAGGGTCGGAAGGGCTGTCAAATGGGATGAGAAGCAGGAACTCATCATCGGCGACGAAGAAGCCAATCAATACTTGTGCCGAACTTACAGGCGACCTTGGGGCGAATATGTCCGCCGCTACTTAGCCAACCAGCACAGAAAGTATTACCGAGAGGCAAGTTAGTCTTAGAGCACATAGCACCCAACGACGATATGCAAAGTCGCAAATTGTGGGCTAAAAGAGACGAAGTTTTTAGTGTGAACCTAACGCTAAATTGGGCTGGATGTCAGATTGCCGTTAGGGCAAGTTCCATTGCCGACGAGTTTGCGGACGATGGAGGTGCGAAATATGAAGGTCGTTATGGCTTGGAGTGGTGGAAAGGACAGCGCCTTAGCGCTATCGGAGATTTTGAGGGACAAGGAATTTGAAATTGTTGGACTATTGACAACGATAAGTTTGCCCTACGACCGAGTGACTATGCATGGTGTCAGAAGAAGTTTGGTTCAAAAACAAGCAGAAAAAATAGGCCTGCCCCTTCACATCGTTTGGCTGCCACCTAATCCCAGCAACGAAGTTTATGACAACTTGATGGGCGAAGCGATGCTC
>JANXCD010000248.1 GCA_025060305.1 Armatimonadota bacterium
AAACTCGTTGAACAGGTTGAAATTTTTCGTGTGCTCAATGTAGTCACAGACGGGAAAGACCATAAATTGAGAGTTGTCCAATGGTGGCTCGCCGGCAGGATGTTCAACACTGCCAGCGGAGTAAACCGAAAGACCGTCAGGTTGCCTTCGGTCAGGGATACAACCATCGTTTCGCTGACCAGAAAGCAAATAGCGGATACAGGCTTCAACACGTTCGCTCGGAATCATATCAGGGCAGTTTTCAACCATGTAAGCGAAATCTCTCGTCCAAAGTGCTGCGTAATGACCTTTACCATCGGGGCAGTAAAGCACTGTGCCGTCATTTGCTTTTATGCGACAGCCATCAATCAACTTTTTCGCTTGCTCCGTTAGCCAATCCATTCGTTCTTTTACTGGCAAATCAAAAAGGTCTATCTGGCGGATTTTCTTGGCTTTGGAATTCGCTGAAATCATAACGGTTTCCCAACCCTTGAAGCAGGTAGGCGTTCAAATTGCCATCGTAAGCAGGATCACCTAACTTGTTCACAGGTGAAGCAAAAGAGAAAGGGCTTGGCGTGATGCCACTAACCCGACCACTTACAAGTGCTGAATAAACTTCCCTTCCAAGATAAGGCTGGTCATCAGT
>JANXCD010000249.1 GCA_025060305.1 Armatimonadota bacterium
GCTGACGAAATTAGACAAAGGTTAGAAGGTTTGTTAGGCAAAGCCGTTGACACTATTTGGCTCGGAACTTTCCATTCTGCTTGCTCACGAATGTTGCGAAAACACGGTCAAGTTATAGGGTTGCCAAGCAATTTCGTCATCTACGACGAAGATGACCAAAGAAGTTTGATCAAAGCCATTTTCAAGGAACTTGACATTGACATTGACAAGTTTTCTGTTGCAGCGGTTCAAACAGCCATCAGCAACGCTAAAACAGAAATGGTCTCGCCCAAAGAACTCGCTGAAATTGCCGAAACTCAATTCCAGCAAGTTGTAGCGAAAGTTTACAATCGCTATCAACAAGCATTGAGTCAAGCGAAGGCTGTTGACTTTGACGATTTGCTTTGGTTGGCTTTGAAAATGCTTTATGAGCATCCTCAAGTTGCTGACTATTACCAGACCAATTTTTTGCATGTTCTTGTTGATGAGTATCAGGATGTCAACAAGCCCCAGCATGAACTGGCGCTTCTTTTGTCGGCAAAAAACGGCAACCTTTTCGTGATTGGTGATGATGACCAAAACATTTACTCGTGGCGTGGCTCAGATGTCCGTTTGATGCTTGAAATTCACAAAAGCTTTCC
>JANXCD010000024.1:0-17318 GCA_025060305.1 Armatimonadota bacterium
GAAGTCTTGAAGTCGCCTATGTCATCCCTAAACCTTTGGATTTAGTTTTGCCCATTGTTTTGGCAGATGAGCAAGGTAAAACGGAGTTGCCACTGACAATCAATTTGCCGTCGGCTTTGATACGACAAAAGTCGCTCATTATTGAAGTTGGCGGAAGGAGAATCAGAATGCCCTTGACATCAACTTCGCTCCAATTTCGTTGCCCATTGCAAGGTTTGAGCACATCAGTTCGCATTTGGCTTGACAATGCACCTAAATGGGCAATAGGAGCAAAAGTTATCTTGCCATTGTAAAAAGGAGACTACGAATTTTGGTTGGGGGCGGAAGAAATTTGCACGAAAAATTTTTCGGACAATCTTCACTGAGTGAACAGAATTTCCTGTTTTTGCCGCCGAAAATTTTTACTTCAAGTGGCCCCGGCGGGATTTGAACCCGCGACCTCCGGCTTGAAAGGCCGGTGTCCTAGACCAGGCTAGACGACGAGGCCACAAACTTTGCGCCTTGTGCTTTATAAGGCTCATAGAAGGATAGCCCATAAAGGCTCAAATGTCAAGATGCCACCATGGCATTAAGTTTAAGTCACTTTTAGAGTTTGATTGCAACTCATAAGCAGTCTCTGTTTTTTATCAGAATTTAAGACTTATGCCAACAGCCAGCCTTTCTTTGGGCTTAAGACCAGAAGCCAGATCTATCCTGATAACTTTCAAGTTAATCCCCAATCCGAAAACAGGTTTATCGTCATCGTAACCTAACCTAATAGCGAAAACATCTCCTGCAAGCCAGTGTTCAATTCCAGCATGGACAGTCATATCACCACCATTGCTTGAAGTGACATTGTGCAACTCCAAGACACCAATGGTTCTGTCCTTCCAAATTACCAAAGCACCCAAATCAATTTCGGGGTTGAGACGGAAAGAAAAATCAAAGCCACCAACAGGTGCTTGATTACTAAGTGCAGGCAAATTAAATTTAACAGGCAACAAGTTACGCAAAACAGCAGCATAGCGAACTTTCATCATCGGCGGTTGAACTGGCGGATCCCAAAGAGCACCAATGTCAAAGGTAAATTTTGACTTGTCCACTTTGTCAAAATCCCGACCGAGAACTGGGTCTGGCGCAGCAGCATTTGTGGTTGCTCCAATTATGAAACCAGCAAAATCAGCCCTTACATACTTAGCGGTTAAACCGAGAGTCAGACCTTGCGGGAGGGGACGAGCATGAGCAATTCCAACGCTTGTAAGTGCAATAGCGCCACCACGAGCGTAAAGGTTAGGATTGGGCAAAGCCCCAATACCACCGAATGGGTCAACACCGCCAGTGTCCACACGAGAATCTACTTGGACGATCAAACTTGAAGAACCAGTCAATGCAAAGCCACCAAAGGAAAGACCACCAACTGGTGAAAGGGATGCTCTTAGCACTGGTCTACCACGAGCGAAATCTTGAACACGCCTGAAAGCATTTTGAATGGCATTAATGACTTGGGCTGGATTAGCGACATCAGTTTGGTCACGAATGGTTTCTAAGTCATCAACCAAGTCAGTAATATCACGGACATCAAAATTTGTTCGCCCTACGATTTCAATAGGCAAAGTAAACCGCTTGATGTTGGCTAAGGCTGCCGGATTCCACGCAACTGCCGTTGCATCGTCAGTTGCCAGAAGATACGCTCCACCCATGCCTAGTGCTCTCGCACCTGGACGCTGAAACGATTTGTCAATGAATCTCGGTCCGACTTGTTGCCCGAACCCCAAAGCCACCATGCTCATAACCAGAGTCAAAGCACAACCGACCACTGACTGACGCATCTTTTATCACCTCAATTATTGAAGTTTTGGTTCTTCAATTATGGCTGTGGCTATCAAGAATGTCAAGCAAATTATGTAAAACTTACGCAGTTTGTGTTGTTTTGTGTTAAAGCGTATCAGTCTTTTTTCGGTTGTGAGTAAATAAAGATTATTGCCTAAATGACAGGCATGCAAAAGGGTTTTCATTTGTCCCTACGGCTTTTTTCAAAGCAAAGCCTTCTTTTTTGGTAAAGGGAGCAAAGTGGGAAAAACATGAAAGCGACAGGAGTTTGAGGTCCTGAATCGTTGAGCAAAAGCGCTGCAATTGCACCAATTGAAAGGGTTGTAAAGCGCCAGTCTTTCCCATTCATTTGCCACAAAATCGCTATCAAAATTCCTTGAGCAAGCAATGCCATGTCCCAGTAAACGGCTCGGAAGGCTCTTAGCGAAATTCCCAATTTCATCCAAACCATTGATGTGATAGCACCAAATCCTTCTTCGGCAAAAGCGTAGACAAACCGACCCCAATGGGTCAAAGGTTCTTGGCGAAACAATTCAAAAGCAGCAAGCCCCAAAAGAAACACGACAATTGCCAAAACTGCAGTCAAAAGGTGCCACGAGCGAATTCTACCAGCGAGAAGCGATGTTAAGGCAGTGATAAATCCTGTGAGTGCGCCTCCGATATTGGCGCCAAAGAAAGGTGCTCCAACCAAAATTGAGCCAACAAAAATTGAACCTGCCGTTGCCCACCTTTGCCAATTGAGGGCTATTGATAAAGCGAAAATTGCCCCTAAAGTTAAGCCCATTGAAACATTGCCTTGACCGTAGTAGCGACCGCCAAAAAAAGTTGAGTATCCGAAAGGTGAATCAACGCTCAAAGGTAGCAGTCTTGTTGCGTCAGCAATGAAAACAGCAGCAGCAAAAATTATCGCCATTGCTAAAACCTTATTCAGACCTTTCTCTTTTGCCTTTGCGGCGCCGAAAAAAATAGCGACTGCAATTGCCGTCAAGAGAGCAGTAAGTGGCATTAAACCAGTGATCAAGTGAAGACCAGCGGTCAAAAAAATCAGCAAAACGATAACTTCGTTAAGCAGTGCAGCGGATAGATTTCTTTGCAAAGCGAAGAAAGCAATTGAGCCGAAAACGATAACCTGCAAAATACACCACAAAACCAAAATAATCGTGCGAATGTAAGTATCGGTCGCTTGAGCCTTTGCGCCCATTTGCCATAGTTTAACTTTGTCAAGGGACTTTGGCAATGATTTGATAGGCGAACCGTTGATGGGTTGCAAAGGTTCAAGTCCGAAAAAGTCCAAAATGGTTGCTGGAATGTCCAAAATGGAAACAAGACCAACCTGATGAGTTGTCAAGGAAGTGAGCAAACCGTTTTGATCTATGCCTTTTCCGACTGCGCAAAGAAAAGAGAGTTCGTAGCGGTTTCTTTGGGAAGGAGCCAGCGAGAAAACGACAAGCAAATCTCGCTTCAAGTTTATCCGCTCAACGACAGGGCTAAGCAAACTCAACTCACGCCTAATTGCTGCCGAAATCAATCTTTCGCTGCCGTAAAGGTCGGCTCGGAAAGTTTCACCAGGAAAGAGCACTATAACATTTGCGACCTGCCACGCTCTAAAAACTTTCTCTTGCCAAAGATTTTCATCAATTGCTAACCCGTAAGGCATCATTGGGTCTTTACGAAGCAATTTCCTTTCCGTCAAGCCAATCCCTAATCCTTTTTCGTCAAGGGCAAAAAGCAAACCATGCCTGAAAAGTGATAGTGGCGACTGCTGACTTTGAATTGCTGGCAAATCGCCACAACCAATGCCTATAATTCGGATGCCATGCTGACTCAAAGATTGAGCAACGATACCAAAAGGCACAGATTTTTTCTGAAGCCTTTCATTTTGCCAGTTCAGTTCAACAATCATCGGAAAGACAAGGGTTTCAAAAGGCTTGAAGGCATGGGGAAGCAATAAGTTTCCAACACGACGCTTATATGCGTTCCAAGCAATGTCAGCATCAAAAGGTTCGTTGGCTTGAAGAACGAAAGCAGCACTTTCATCAGCGAAGGCACGAACACCGCAAGCAATGGTCATTGCTGAACGAAACCTGTCATTTCCGCCGTAGCCCATCGTGTTCAGCAAAGCCATGCTTCCGTTTTGCTCCAACCACTTTCCGATTTCACCAAACGCACTTAAACCATGAGGCAAAACATGGCGGTAACTTAGCCCATCCATGACGAAAACCACGAGTTTGCCATAAGGGCTAAGGATAAGTTCGCCTGGCGGAGGGAGAGGAACAGGCATGATTTGGGCAATATGGATTGAAGGAAAAATCGCCAGTAAAGAAATCAACAGAAGGGAACATTGAAATTTTCGGCTCAAGGAAATCATAAGCATCACCCAAACAAAAAACCATCAGTAGTTGGGACGAAAGAAGAACGCTCTAACTAAAATGCCTTCGCTCTTCACTACGAAACGAACTTTATTTGCAGGTTTGTGGTCAACCTTAACTGTTAGCGTCAAGACTTACGCTCGTTTCCGAAAGACGCCTATGAAGGGCAACGCTACCGTTTTTCCTTTCAACTTCCTTCCTTTTTGCCTTACTAAAGACCGAAAAGCTTTGAGCGGAGAGCCAATTAGGTTTTTGCTGCCCTCCTTGCTTAGGCTTCAAGCCCAACGACATGAGCGAACTTCTTTTTGAAATCTTCAGGTGTCATCTTTGCAGCCTCTGCCAGTTTCGCCAGCATCTCAGGGTTCTCAAAATCCTCACGCTCAAGCCTAATCATGTATTCACGGGCGACACGGTAATGCTCAGAGTTGATGTCAACCAAACGGATTTTCGTCCGACCAGTAACAGGGTCACGCAACTCATCAAAGGGCAGAATTTCAAGCCTGCCACCAACTAAACAAACCATACCGCCGCTTTTGACTTTATCATCCTTTGGTTCGCTCAGGAGAAACTTTACAGCCCCATAACCAAGTGTTCGTGTGTAGTCAATGTCAAAGGGGATAGGAGGGGCACAGCGCAATTCGTAGCCCAAAGTAACATCAACAATGGTCATCTTTTCACCTCTTTCTTTGAATCGGCGTTGAATTTCTTTCTTGATGATTGCTGCCAAAGGAATCTCAGCCAATCGGATATGACCGTGAGGGTCTCTTTCAAATTCAACGCCCGGAATCCGAGCCAACTCTTCAGGGTCAAGTTTCTCACCGATGCCTTCTGCAATAACTGCCACGCCGTCTTTTCGCCCCATCGCTTTCCGCTTCAAAATTGCCCCTTCAAGGGCATCACAAACTGCAGAAAGGCTAATGCGCTTTTCAGGAAATTCTTCGCCAATGATTGTAATTGTTGCTCCTGCCGCCTTGCCAATACCTAAAGCCAAGTGACCTGCCTTTCTACCCATCGCAACGATGAAATACCAACGACTGGTGGTTCGAGAATCTTCCATCAAATTTCGGACAAGTTCTGTTCCGACATGGCGTGCAGTCTCAAAACCGAAAGTGGGCATCCCACCAGGCAAGGGCAAATCATTGTCAATAGTTTTGGGAACGTGAGCAACTCTGATTGGACTTTCCGCTGCTTTGACTACTTCACTTGCTGAGAAAGCCGTGTCGTCACCGCCAATGGTGACAAGGTAACGAATGCCCAACTCCTTCAAAGCCTTGACAGTGTTTTTCAAATCCTGCTCGCTTTTGGTTGGGTTTGCTCTTGAAGTTCTGAGGATTGAACCTCCATCAAAGTGAATGCGAGAGACATCAGGAATTGTCAACTGGCGAACCATTTCAGTGCGACCTTTCATCAAGTGCTCAAAACCGTCATAAATGCCAATGACCTCAAGACCTTGATTGACGGCTTCAATGGTTGCAGCACTAATGACGCTGTTGATACCTGGCGCAGGTCCTCCGCCAACAAGAATTCCCAATCGTTCAGCCATCTCATTCCCTCCTTCCTTTTGATTGGCTAACTCAAAGGTTAAAGTTAAAACACTGCACCTATGCTTTTGTGACAGTCAAGATTCACGAACCATTCAAACCTGAAAACCTCTTCTTCACCAAAAGCAACGCTGCTATAGTTTTTGCATCTTGAATTTCGCCTCTTTCAATGGCTGCTATCGCCTCTTCTAAAGACATCTTTACAACTTCCAGAATTTCATCTTGGTCTCTCTCGCCTTCAGTCGGTGTGAGTTCGGTAGCAATGAACAGGTAAATCAACTCGGTGCTGTATCCAGGCGCCAAGTATAAAGATGTCAAACGCTCAAGTTTACCTGCAGTGAATCCTATTTCCTCACTCAACTCCCTTTGCGCACATTCTTCTGGCGTCTCATCATGGTGAAGCGTTCCAGCAGGGATTTCAATCAGGTTCTTCCTGACTGCATATCGGAATTGACGAACGAGCAAAACTTTTCTGTCACTTGTCAATGGAACGACAGCAACAGCACCTGGATGAATAACCACTTCTCGGACACTTTTCCGACCGTCTGAAAGTTGCACTTCGTCTCTGCGCAAACTAATTAAGCGACCCTCAAAGGCTATTTCGCTGCTGAGCATCTTTTCTGCCCAATCGCTCATTTCGTTACCCTCCAACAACCAAAGGATAACACACTCAGCCAGCGATTTATACCCTTTTCAACTCAGTTGCGCTAATTTTGTTTCGGAGGTGAAAAAGTTTCTTATTGTCACAATGAGGAGGTTTGAAGATGGAAGCGTTAATCGTTCGTTCGGAAATTGCTGACATCGTTGATAAAGTGTTTGTCGGTGAAAGGTTGAGCATAGAAGATTGCGTTAGGCTGTATCGCACTAAGGATTTGCTAACGCTTGGATACTTGGCAGACTATGTCCGCAGGCAAAGGCACGACAACAAGGCATACTATGTCATCAATGTGCATTTGAATTACAGCAATGTTTGCTATGCTGGTTGTCCCTTTTGCGCCTTTGGCAAATATCCCAAAGAACCTGAAGCCTTTGAGTTTTCCGTTGACGAATATGTTGAGCGTCTTGGTCAGATGCTTTGGGATGATGTCACTGAAGTTCACATAGTTGGTGGTTTGCATCCCAAGTTGCCTTTTGACTACTATGTGAATTTGGTTCACAAAGTCAAGGAAGCGTTTCCCCATTTGCACATCAAAGCCTTTACTGCCACTGAAATTCATTTCTTCAGCAAAATTTCGGGCTTGTCTGTCCATGAGGTTCTGGAGCGGCTCATAGAAGCGGGTCTCGGTTCGCTCCCTGGTGGCGGAGCGGAAGTTTTGTCGGAACGAGTGCACCAACTGATTTACCCAAGAAAGGCTTCACCTAAAGAGTGGCTCTATGTTCACAGAGTTGCACACCAACTGGGTCTGAAAAGCAATGCCACCATTCTTTACGGGCATATTGAAACTCCTGAAGAGAAAGCCATGCATTTTGAACTCCTTCGCCAACTCCAAGATGAAACTGGTGGCTTCATGTGTTTCATCCCTCTCGCTTATCATCCAGCAAACACCAAACTCGGTGGCAAACCAACAACAGGCGTTCAAGACCTGAGAGAAATCGTTATCGCTCGGCTCATGCTTGACAATTTCCCTCACATTAAAGCCTATTGGATTTCCCTTGACACAAAGTTGGCTCAAGTTGCATTAAATTTCGGAGCAGACGACATTGACGGGACAATTGTCAACGAGAAAATTTTCCACATGGCTGGAGCGGAAAGCCCAATGGCTTTGACCGAAACAGAACTCAGGCGATTGATAACCGAAGCAGGTTTCTTTCCTGTAAGAAGGAATTCACTTTACGAAGTTGTGAGTATTGCTTAACGCTCTTTGGTCTGAGTGTTTTGGTTTTTATTTCAGTAAGCCATTTGCTTTTTAGGATCGGAAGTAGCCAAATTTGGCAAGGAAAGAATCAAAATCTTCGTTCAAGGTAAGTTTGACCTGCTCAAGTGAAAATTCGGCTTGTCATCACGATTGAATTTTGTCCTCCTGTTGAAATCCTTCATTCAAGCAGGTAAATTGGTTCGTTACCTATAACGATTTTACCGTTACCGCTTGAAACTTGCGTCCCCGTCATCGTTAGGACTTTTGTGCCCTTTGGGACAGTTAACTTTACAGGTTCACCTTCGCTCCAAACAACCGTCACTTTCCCTTCGCCCTTCTGAAACTGCACTAACCATAAATCTCCCTTTCGCTCGGCGCTGATGACTTTGCTGCCATTCAAAATCCAACCCGCAATTGCCCATGCAACCGCCTTAGGTCGCAAAGAGTTGTCAAACTCCAAAAGCGACATGCTCTTAAGCCTTGGCAACATGCTGTCTTCAGGAACTGCCCAATACTGGAAAAACTTCTCGCATCCTGCTGCCAAACTGGAGACATATGCCTTGACTAAAAGTGCTGCTGCTTCTCTTGCCGTTGGAGTTTGGCTTGCTGCGAGCCAACGAGTGTATGGATCATCATATGCGTCAAGCAAAAATCGGTAGAAACTCTGCGAAACTATGCCTTGCTCTGTGTTCCAAATCGGTCTTTGTTTTTCGTCGGCACAAGCCCAAACTTTCACTGGCTCAAAGTCCGATGGACGATAACCTTCGTAGCCGTGAAAGGAAAAAGCATCAACAAACTTCAAAAGTCCCATCCCAATCAACCTTTCCGTCCACGAGATAATGTTGTCAAGTCGCCAATATGTGCAAGGTGCAACGATTTTCGCATTTGCGTCAACGGCTTTTATCTCTTCAGCAGCAATTTTGACCATCTCCAAGTAAAGCCCTTCCTTACCTTCAAACAATCCTAAGCCGTAAGGTTCGTTCCAAACTTCCCAAGCATCAATTCGCCCTTTGAAGTGCTCAGCAACTTTTCGGACATATCTTCGCCATGCATCCAAATCCTTCGGCGGATGATTGGCGCTGTTTCCGCTTGATGCCCAAAGGGGAGTGCGAAACAGCAAACCCAAAATTTGCAACCCCGCTCTTTTGTAAGTGTCAATGGCTTCGTCAATCCATCTCTCTCGCTCAAATGTCCATTCGCCTTGCTTCGGCTCAACGACATCCCAGTGGGTGGCAACACAAGCGTCCAAAAGCCTAACCCAACCGCAACCCAATGCCTTTGCCAAAGCAACACCTGTCTCATTTGCTCCGACATGAATACCCATGCTCGTTGACAAATCCTTGTCACCAAACTTTGGCAAAACAGCGATAACTTGCTCGTCCAAAACTTTGCCTTTTGCATCAAAAAGGCTGATGCGATATGAGCCTGTCGGCAAACTTGGCAAATTCACAGTTTGGGTTACATCAGGCTTTGCTGCAAGCGATTGGCGAGTGACAAACTTGTCCCAAACATCAAAAACTGAGATGTTAAGTGGGATCAGTTTTGTCGTTTTCGGTTCGGCAAAAAGGTTTAGGCGAACTTGAATGGTTTCATCGGGATGGAAAAGGTGAAAAGGCTTATCGGTTGTCAGTCCTGCTTCAAAGGGCGATTTCAAACGAAACTGCTTTGCTTGTTCACCTTCTTCAAGTTGCAAAGCGTCAAGCCAGATTTTCGTTGGCTGCGAACTTGTGACAGCGATTTGGACAAAGTAAAGGTTATTTGGCGAAGGTGGCAACTCACCTGTTACTTGGTAGCGTTGCCACTGAGTTGAAATTTTCCTTTGAGTTTCAAGCCCGTAGAAGATGCGTTCGTAAACTTCGCTGCCACCAACATAAGCGCTGTAAATTCCGAACCTAACAGGAACATCTTCCCTTTCGGCTTTCAGCCAAAGCGAAAAGGTGTGAAGGATTTTTGGACGAGCAAAAAACAAACCGCTGGTCAAAATTGTCGTGCCAGTCCAATGGGAAGCATCAAAACAGGCAGAACGCTCGCCGTGAACTTTTGTTGTCTCGTCAAGCCTAAGGCTCATGTTGGATGCACGATAGGGACGAGTGCCAACTTCAAAACTGGCATTAGAAAGCAAATTGCCTTTTTGAGGTGGTAAAGGTTTCGGCAAACGCTCTTTTGTGCCTTTGGCTAACTTTTGAACTGAAGGCGAGTCCTTTAGCCCTTGACTTTTCTGACCCATTTGCATTAGTTGAGCAATTTCATCTTCGCTCAAAACCCGTTCCCAAATAGCAAACTCATCAATAGCAGCATCAGCAAGTCGCTCAAAAGTCTCCGAACCGTCCAAACCGCCGATGATGAGCGCTCCCGTCAATTCAAAATCCATCAAAACATCTCTCGCTTCTCCTGCAAGTTGACCATCAAGAAAAATTCGCTTGAAACCAACTAATGTCTTTTCATCACGCCACCATGTAACGGCTACATGATGCCATTCGCCCGCTTTCCAATGAGCAACTGAAGCACTGGGAGCATAATGATGCCTTGCTTGCGAGCGAATTGTAGATGAGAAAGTGAGAGCGCTGCGGTGCCAATACAGGTAAAAGAGACCGCTTCTGATGGAAAAGAAGTGGCGAAATCTTTCTGAAGTTTCGTTTCCGTCCCAGTTAGGTTTGACCCAAAAAGCGATTGTCCCTTGTTGAGCATAGATGTTGGGTTTGAAATTTGCAGAAGTTGTCAGGTAGGACAAAAATCGGTTTTTGCCCTTATGCCCGCATTCAACAGCCTGCCCGATTTTGCCTTGCACGAAAGTGACTTCAAAGCCACCTGCCATCTCCATCGGATTGCCTTTTGCTACAAAAGCATTGGCATCGCCATCAAAAGGCAAGTAAAGCGTAATCCCATTCGCAAGACTTTCGGCTAACGAAACTTGAGCCAAAGCAAAAGATGAAAAGGCGAAAAGTAGAAAAGTCAACTTCTTCAAAAAATGTAAGTTTAATTTCATTTTTGTGCCTCCTTTTTTGATAGATAATCGGTTTCATTCTTTGCTTAAGGTTTGTCAGTGCCTAAAGAGTTAGTCTGCTGCCTCACCTATTTTCGGCACGCCCATAGGCGCGTTTCCCAAATTATAACATAACCCATGAAAGACTTTTGACTTTGACATTTTTGACCCTTTACCTTGCTTTCGGTTTTAGCCTGTGTAAAACTAATCATCCAGCAGCAAAAATTTGACAGAGTTAGTTAGGAGGTGAAGACTGCTATGTCCCTTCTGAGACGCCTTGATAAGTTGGTTACTGGAAACGAAGAGACCGTAACGACTGAGAAAGAAGAGGAAAAGACAAGGACAGCCTTAGATACTTCTTGGTCGGAAGAGCGATTAATTATGCTGCGAAATCAGTTGATGGACAGGGTGCTTTCATCCTTACCTGCCAATGCTGAACAGATGAGCGAAACACCTTTGCGAAACCTTATTGATGAGGCAATAACCAGCACTCTTCAAGTTATGGGAATGATTATTCGCCCTGAAGAAAGACGGTTCCTGATTGAGGAGTTCATAAACGAAGTCAAGGGTTTCGGTCCGATTGAAAGACCACTCAATGACCCGATGGTCACTCGCATAACTGTCAACGCTCCAGATGAGATATGGGTTGAAAGGATGGGAACTTTGCAAAAATGTGATTGGACATTTCGTGACGAGAATCACCTTATGCGAATCATAAACAAAATTGCTAATGCTCTCGGTGCAAGGATTGATGAGCGTGTCCCTTTGCTTGACAAGCCTTTACATGAAGGTGGTCGTGTGAGGGCGAAGGTGCCACCAATCTCACCAGTGCCCACCCTTTCTATTGATAAAGGTCCAGAAAACCCCTTTGCCTCTTTACTTTACCAACAAGCGGAAAGACAAAGGTGGCGCCAAGACGCTGTTGAACGACTAAAACAATTTCTTCAAGATAGGCTCATGCAGGAGGTTGAGAGAGAGCCAGGGTTGCTTCAGGAGCGTGAAAGGCTTGTTAGGCTTTTAGAAGAAAACTTTGAAAATGAAGTAGCAAACCGAAATCTCGTTTTATCCAGAAGTGAAAGGGTTCAGTTGCAAGCCTTACTTATCAACGAAATCTTGGGCTACGGTCCACTTCAGCCCTTGCTTGATGACCCCGAAATCAACGAAATCATGGTCAATGGTCCATATCAGGTCTATGTTGAGCGGCACGGCAAAATTGAATTGACAGGAATCAGGTTCAAAGATGAGCAACACCTGATGAGGGTCATTGAGAAAATACTCCTACCGTTAGGCAAAAGGGTTGATGAGAGAGTCCCAATGGTTGATGCAAGGTTACCTGATGGTAGCAGAGTTAATGTCGCTATACCGCCCATTTCCCTCAACGGTCCTTGTTTGACAATTAGGAAGTTTTCTCGTGACCCCTTCACTATGAGTGACCTTATTTCCTTTGGAAGTTTGACACCAGAAGCGGCCCAATTTTTGCAAGCGTCGGTTCAGGCTAAGTTGAACATCCTTATCTCGGGCGGGACAAGTTCAGGCAAAACTACACTCTTGAATGTCCTTTCTTCTTTCATACCAAACGATGAGCGTATAATAACCATTGAAGACACAGCAGAATTGCAACTTCGTCAAGACCATGTGGTTAGGCTTGAAGCGAGGCCACCAAACATTGAAGGCATAGGGGAAGTTACTATCCGTGACTTGGTTCGCAATGCCTTGAGAATGCGACCTGACCGAATAATTGTGGGTGAATGTAGAGGCGGAGAAACACTTGATATGTTGCAAGCAATGAACACAGGTCATGAAGGTTCAATGACTACAATTCACGCTAACAATCCAAGGGAAGCCCTTTCAAGACTTGAGACGATGGTCTTAATGGCTGGAATGGATTTGCCTGTAAGGGCGATAAGGGAGCAAATAGCAGGTGCTATTGACCTTTTGGTTCAAATGGCTCGCTTAAAAGATGGTTCAAGGAAGGTCATACAGATTTCAGAAATCACTGGTATGGAAGGCGAAGTAGTCACTTTGCAGGATTTGTTTGTCTTTGAGCACGAAGGCTTTGATGAAATGGGTAGAGTTCGTGGAAGGTTGAAATCAACTGGATTGAGACCAAAATGCTATGAAAGATTCATTGAGCGTGGCGTCCGATTGCCTGTTAGCATTTTCCAGCGATAAGATTGACTTTCCCCAAGTAAAGTTTCGTCCATATCATGAGTGCAATAAAGTATCGTCCCTGAATTTGGAGGGATGAAAGGTGACGATTTTGGATTTGGTTTTGATTGTGGTTGGTCTTGCTTGGCTTACAACTCTTTTTCTTGGTTTCTACCGAATGTGGTCTGATATTAAATCCGTTCCTATGGAGAGGCTCAAGCAATCTTGGGCAGAAGAAAAGCAAATGTATGGTGGCTTCCCAGAAGGAATCGGGCGTTCTGAGGAATTGGATGAAGCATGGGAGAAGCAAGTTTATTCCAAGTCAGCAGAACCTTTCCCCACTTTGTCTAAGTTCCTTTCAAGACAAAAATTTGCTCAATGGCTTGACCGAGAAATAAAGCGAGCGCATGTTAACTTGGACATTGGAACTGCTTTTGCGATTTTGTTACTTTTGTCAGTCTCTGGTTTCACCTTATCACTGATAGGAATTAACTTCTTCGCCCCTACCTTACAACCTTTATGGCGCTTCCTTATTGCCATATTGGCTGCTTTTTTCATTTCTTACATCTTCATTGGTTGGCTTAGGCGAAAACAGAAACAGTTTATTCGCAAAGTTGAGACTGTTCTTCCCGATACTTTGTCTTTGATGGCTAATGCGTTAAGGGCTGGTATGGGTTTCCAACAAGCCCTTGACTTGGTTGCGATGGAAGGTTTATCCCCTCTTCGTGAAGAGTTTGCGATTGTCACAAGAGCCATTTCTTTGGGTTCATCTCTTGAAGAAGCCCTTCAGGGTCTGTTAGATAGAGTTCCAAGCCAAGAGTTGACAATCGTTGTTACAGCCGTCCTCGTTCAGCGTGAGGTTGGCGGAAGTTTGGCTCACATGCTTGATGTTGCTTCTTCCACTATTCGTGACCGAATAAGGTTAAGGCAAGAAATTCGTGCCGAAACCTCTCTCACGAGAGGTAGTGCCTTTGCCCTTGCTTTTGGATTGCCAGCATTGGTTTTCGTCTTTGCTAATTTCGCTTCTATTGTTGGTGGTGATGAACCTTGGTCTGCACCTATGTTTTCGGAACCAGAAGGTTTAAAAGCCTTTGGACTAATCGCTCTCCTTGAAATCGGCGGATGGTATTGGTTGAAGAAAATTCTTGAAACTTTGGAGGAGTGAGTAAACAATGTTGAGGCAAAACCCTCTTGAGAGGCTTGCCAATATTGATCAAACAACGCCCAAAAAATACTTCACCAGACGAAGGGTTACTTACTTTTTCCTAACGATTTTGGGACTTTTGGGAAAAATAGCGCCTCCTCAATATCGCTCCCGACTTCGCCTTCTTATTCACAAAGCAGGTCTGACTGGAAAAATTCGTCCAGAGGAATTTTTCGGCTTGAAGTTAATAGGACTGCTCACTCTGCCATCTTTAGTTTTCTATTTCACTTCTATCTTTCAACTGTTTTCCTTTCAAGTGCCTATGGTCGCCTTGTCGGCAATTATTGGCTTCACAGCGCCTGATTTTTGGCTGCAAAGATTAGCTACTAATAGGCGAAGGTTAATTGATCGTCACTTTCCCGATTTTGTTGATTTGCTCGCCACTTGTGTTGAGGCTGGACTTGCTCTTGAAGCAGCCATTGACAGAATTAGCAACAGGTTTCCAGGACCTTTGGGCGAAGAATTTCAGCGTTACCTTTGGGAAGTTCAAATTGGTCGCCCCAGGAATTTAGCCTTAATGGCAGTTGCGGACAGAACTCGTAGTGAAGATATAAGAATTTTTGCTGCATCGTTAATTCAAGCTGAACTCTTTGGAATTCCCATTGCCAATGTCCTTCGTGCTCAAGCAGAAGCCCTAAGGACAAGGCGATTCCAACAAGCGAGGGAAAGAGCGAGAAGAGCGCCACTACTTATGATGCCTGCCCTCGCATTTTGCTTCTGCCCAGTGCTTTTCCTTATCTTACTTGTGCCTCTTTATCTCAGGGCAAGACAAGGTGGTTTGTTGCAATTCCTCGGCTTTTGAGTTTGGAGCAAAGAATAAAGCAACCGACAACTGACCTATTGCGTAAATTCTACAATAGCCCAAAAGCCCAACTGAATCACAGAAAAGTTCAACATGTCTCCTTCAACCTGAACAGAAACTTTTTGCGGCTGCTGATTGGGCACATGAAGGATAGCAAATTTCGGAATTCTTTTGCTTGCTCGCTTTAGGAGCGAAAGGCTAATTGAGACGCTAACATCAACTGGACGAACATCATCAATTTGAAAGTCGTAGTCCTGATTGAGCAAGTGGCAAACAATTGGGGCTTTGGGGTTGTCAAGTTTGTAACGCAAAGAAACCCTCACTTTTTCGCTACCCTTCACAACAACTTGATGGCGAATTCTTTCGGGCAATCCATCAAACCCATGCCATCGGATTACTTGATTTTGAGTTGGAATTTGCTTCGTAAAATCAGGTGGTAAAGGTTGATTGCCAACAAGAAGAAAATCGTAACCCTTGAGTTGTTCTGCACTAACATCAGCCACAAGAGATGGCTCAGCAATTACAATCGCAAAGGGCACATTCGCCTCAAGAAGTTTAACCGCCACCATCCGAATTTCCTCAAAGTTTGCGTGAGTGTAAATGATTGCCAGATTTGCGAGGGAACGATAATCGTCAAGCAATTTGGCATTTTCTCGGACGAAACGATAGACAAATGCTAAATCTTCAGGCTTACAACTCCACCAGTGTGTTCCCTTTTCTGGCGTGTAGCACCATTGGTGGTGCGGAATCATGAAGGTGTTTCCAAAAGCGTATGCTTGTGCAATCCAAACCCTAACTAATCCAGGCTTCTCATTTGCTGCAATCCAAGCCCAATCATGACCTGCTGCAGTCGCAGATTGAGGCTTGCCCAAACCTTCAACGAGCCTGAAGACGAATGCAGGTTCAGAGAGAAGTTTTGTAGTGCTTGCTGCGTAATGGTTCATTTCTCCGCAAAAGAAGTCAATCAACGGGGCAACACTCAACGCTTCAGGTGAAGATGCACTTGAATTGACACTTCTCAAAAGAGGTTTGCCCCTCAACTTTTCTGCATACTCAAAGACTTTACGCACCAATTCAAGCATCTGCTCGGTTTGAAACTTTTGGAAAAGTTCACCAAAAGGCAATTGAGGTCGGCTTTTGCGCCAATCTTCGGCAGTTACACCCTTTGCCTTCAAAAATGAACGCAAGTCAAATTTTTCAATGTTGTCAATTCCCATAGCCTCCAATTCTGCGTGAGAGAATTTTCGCTTCAACCAATTGCGGAAACCTTCAACGCAATAGTGGCAGAAGCAGCCACCATTCCAACCCGAACAAGCAGATGTCCCACGCCAATCGTCAATGTGTAATCCGTCAATAGGTGCAACGCATGCCCGTTCAACTTGGTCAAGTAAGTAAGCCTGATAGTCAGGATTGTTGGTGCAGAACCAATATGCAGGATGACCTTTGTGCTTATGATCCCAAAGCCAAGGGACAGTTATCGGATTGCCGTCAAGGTCACAGCAAATTGCCTCAGCAAAATTTTCAGGACGAAAATCAATAAACCCAGCAAAGTCACACACAAAGTCAACATTGCCACAATATCTCAATTTGCGCTTGTGTGCTTCCTTGACTTGTTGGTGAAACTCTCGGACATCTTTCAGGTTTTTTGACTTTGCCCTTCCTGCCCAACAAACGACTGTGCCTGAATAAACTTCGTAAAGTTGAGTTTCAGGACAAGTCATGAAAACTGTATCGCTCGCCTTCAATTTTGGTCGTTTAGGGAAGTTTCCATCAAAAAAAGAAGCCAGAGAAATCTGCTTTAACATATCATCTCACTCCTCCTTTGCTTTTGGTCTCAGGTTTTCGTTTACTGACCGATGGTGCTAGTTTACAAGGGGCATGGAAGTTGGTCAAATTACTGAAGCAATCTCCAACAAAAGGAGGTCAACTTCCATGCCCAAACCAATTGTCACAAGGATTTTATCATTGAACTCTTCTGCAGGATAGACGATGAAAGGAAAGATTTCAAAAAGCACAGCCAATCAAACCTTTATCCAAGCGAGATTGTCACTATCAAGGTTTTGTTTGCAATAAAAGGAGAAGGCTCAAGACCTTTTTACCGTTGGCTTAAAGGTAACTTTTTATCCTTGTTCCCTAAACTGCCAGAAAGGACAAGGCTTTTCAGGCTTCTTGAAAGTCATAAAGAATGGACAGAAAGGTTCATGGAAGAACCGACAGTTTTAGGCATCGCTGACACTTACAAAATTGAACTCATTCATCCTATAAGGGAAGGGAGAAGCGAAAAGCAGATAGGAAGGAAAGGGAAAAGCAACCATCGCTAGATAGTTGGAGGAAAAGTTTGTGTTGTTGTGAACAAGTTTGGACTAATTTGTGGCTTTGATGTAAAAACTGCCAATGTTTACGATGCAAGTTTTCGCCCTTTGATAGAGAAGTTCAAGGGAAAGATGATTGTCTTAACAGACAGTCATTTTCACTCAAGGGATGGGAAAAACCCTGAAAACATGAAGGTATGCAAAAGGGGAAGATGGAATGTAAGGATGCTGGTTGAAACAGTCTTTTCAATGATGACGAGGGTTTTCAAATTCAAGAAGGTTACTGACGGGGTA
>JANXCD010000024.1:17342-18237 GCA_025060305.1 Armatimonadota bacterium
AGCGTTTAACCTTTTGGCGAGTTGGAGAGGGTTGAAGGCAGATGACAAGGGTTTTGTTCGCCTTTCAATCGCTGAATTCTGCCTTTAAGATAGCACCAATGGTTACTAATTTCTTGAAGTAGCAACTTGGGTTAAAGATAAACCAAAGAACACAATCACTCGTGACCTTGACCTTTGCGCTTACATGCTTCACAAAGGATGGCGACCGTCGCCTTTTGGCGAAAAGCATTCTGAGTTTCACAACTGGCTTTGCGAAAAGTTGGGCATCAAAGGAGCGAGCGCTCACTCCAATCCCCAGTCCCAAGTCCCCAGTCCCCAAATCCCATCCGACCTTGCCAATTGGTTTGCCGAGAATGTCCCTGAAGCGCAAATTCCAGAGATGGGCGAAATCCGTGACCTTGAAGAGCGCCTGTTCGTCGCCTTAAAGCAACTTGGCTCAATCGCCTACATCCCAACCCAAAGGGAGCGAGAAGAAGCCGAAGAAAGCGAAAACGAAACCGAAGAAACCGAATGAACTCAAAAACCGATGTGGCAGACCATTTTGCAAAAAGCCAACAAATCAGCAAATGTTGGCGAAGTTTGAAAAAACTTTGAGCCCAAACTTTCAGTTTCGCTGGCTGTTGACATCCGAGAAGGATGAGACGAGAGGGGTTTTGTTCGGCTCTGCTGAAGCGTGGTTAGAGGGAAGGTTGTGCCCGCCTTGACGCTGTTTTTGGCTCAAAGCGTAGTGTTAACAAATTTGCTACATTAGGGCACAATTTACACGGCAAAAGTAACTTATAAGGCGAAATTGGGTCGGTGACAAAGCATGGACATCCTTAGGTTTGTCGGACAGCGACTGCGAGAAGCGAGGGAGTTTTCGGGCTTGAAGCAGGAAGAAGCGGCGAAGCGTTTG
>JANXCD010000250.1 GCA_025060305.1 Armatimonadota bacterium
AAACAAAGAGGGCAGTTTTGAGAAAGAGAGGCTCTCTCTCGGAGGGTCCTTCTGTTTCTCTCCGCATCCATCACACTTTATTTTGTCTCCCTTTCCTTCCCTCAACCTCCCTATCCCCCAAACATCCCTGAACCTCAAATCGCTTATGCCCTTCACGCTGTTTGGGTTCCCGATTTGACTGTCAATCAACCTCAATCTCAATGCACAACTTCAGGAACGGTTGCTATCCCCCACTTTCACTTTTACGCTGGATGGAAAGATGGCGCTCCCGCTTTCTTCAGCGTTGATTGGATTTTGATTGAAGAACTAACAAGCGAACACACACCTCAAATTTGGTATTTGACCAACCCACAGGGAAGCAGTGGCTTTCCTTATGGCTGCACCATGCCACCAGTGAGTGACCCAGAGAATTGGAACTGGACAACATGGAGTTTAGAAGGTGCCATGATAGGTTTTGCCATGCACAACACTTCTTACAAGGTCACAGTTCAGTGGCGATATTCAGTTTACATGAAAGGACCAAGAGGACCTTTCCAAACTTCAATCACAATCAATGTTCAAAACTTGGTTGTGACATCGTCTGATGAGACGAAGGTTTTGAAGTGGGATCC
>JANXCD010000251.1 GCA_025060305.1 Armatimonadota bacterium
CAGGCACTTTGTATCTTGGTCAAAACGGAGTTTTTGAAAACAAAGCAAACCTGCAGTTGAAAGACAACACTTACATTAGCACAACGGACAGTCAACCAGGGAAACTTGTCAACGAAGGGACGGTTGAAAAGGTTGAAGGCAACGGGACGGCTTATATTCATCGCGGGTTTGAGAACAAGTCGGCTTTGAAGGCAATGTCAGGAACAATCAGTTTGGGAAACGCTTTGTTTTTGGACGGTGGAGAGATTTCTGCTGGCAACGGTGTAGTTTTAGTTCCTTCTGGTGGACGGATAGAGGTAGCAGGGAATGGGACTGGTTATTTGAGAAGCGGGGCGACTTTGAGGCTTGAGGGTGTTTTGGCAGGTTCTGGGACGCTGCGAGTGGAAGGGACGATGGAGTGGCGTGTTGCTGGAAGTATGGAAGGGCAAGGAGTGACGCTGATTGCACAAGGTGGAAACTTGAAGATGGGAACAAGCGGATGGGGAGTGACTTTGAGGCGGACATTGAGGAACGAAGGGAACGCTGTTTTGGAAGCAGGCACTTTGTATCTTGGTCAAAACGGAGTTTTTGAAAACAAAGCAAACCTGCAGTTGAA
>JANXCD010000252.1 GCA_025060305.1 Armatimonadota bacterium
ATTAACTTTCGCTCTTCGCTCATGTCAACTTCAACGCCGTGAGCGTGATTGACAGAAAGGCGAAATTCCACGCCATCATAGCCGTAACGCTTTGCTGCGTCAACAATTTGCTCAACTGTCCAACTTGGGCACGCCCAAGTCATAAAGGCTAACTTCATCGCCATCATCCCTTTCCTGCAAAGTTCAAGTCGCTAAAAATTTTTTCGCAATTTCTTTTTCAGCGCAAACATGTATTCGTAGCCTTTGGCATTCAAAAGCCTTTTCGCAATTCATGGCACTATCGCAACTTGTTCCTACCTTTAAACTTTCGTCAGGCGTAAAGAGTTCGCAATGGTGTTGCCTTTTTGCGTTTAATGGATGTCTTGCAAACTGACTTTTAGCGCCATAAGCCTTTGTCAAGGGCGGGTTTTGAATCTGCAATTTTTGCTTTTGCATCTCGTGCCAAAATTAGACCTGAAACTTGCTTATAGGGCTCCTTTGACATTTGAACGGACGAAAAATTGCGATATAGAAACCAACGAGCAAGCAAAGGCAAAGGAGGGTTTCATAAGTGAGCGAGCAGCAATTTCCGACATCTTATGACCCG
>JANXCD010000253.1 GCA_025060305.1 Armatimonadota bacterium
CCTACATCCAACTGCGTAACTCCTACGAAATAAAATGAAAAAGGCTGCCCTCTTGAAGCAGCCTTCTCTGATCGGCACGAAATACTTTTCAAAACCAGTTTACGGATAGATAACTCCTCCAATTTGTGGGTTCCAATTGTCTTCTTGACCAGCACCTGGCGGACCGGCTTCCGAGCGAGGGTCGTTCAGGACACTCCAGTAGTCAGGGTTGTATGTTTGGACTGCCCCGTTGGTTGCATTAGTCCAAGTTGTGTTGGGTAACCTCCATTTAACATGACCGTCGCAAAAGGCGAAATTACTACCCCTTGAATGGTAAATGGTTGGGTTATTGACAGGGATCGGAGGGTGAGCGCTCGTTGCACCTAAACTGAAGTAAACACTCCCATTTCGGGCTACGCTGCCATTAGTCCTTTGGGCGCCTTCATAGACCAAAATTACTCTGACAGGCTCTTGAATTGCTGCTTGAGATGCGCCAGTGAAGTAACCTGGGACATTAGCAGAGCAGGCTGTGCGAGTGAAAGCCTGACCAGGATGCTGAGCCCTAACATAGTCATTCATGATGTAGTTTTGACCAGGAGAGAAGG
>JANXCD010000254.1 GCA_025060305.1 Armatimonadota bacterium
CAAAATAGCCAAAACCAGCTTCTCATAGCCATCAGACGCCTAAATGACAACGCAAGCAACAGAAAGAGAAAGAAGACACTCCATAAGTTCATCTATCCCTTCCTCGTCGTTCCTAAACTGCAAAAATTCATCCCTTGGACAAAGGTCAACATCAAGTTTTTCTTTGCTGATGTCAATTTCCAAAAAGATTTGGCTCTTTTTTGAACCCAATTTTGGTTTTTGTTTACTTTTATGAACCTTGCTTTTTGCTTTCCTTTTGACCATTCTTATATTTGTTCTTGAATTAGCCCTATCAATTTTTTGGCAGAAGGAAAGGATTGAAAGGGGCGTGACGAACCTGCTACCATATGGTCTTTGAAAGGCTTGGGTCAGTATGGTCTGTCATGTCCTGAATTATTCTGTCTCAAAAGCAAAATATAAGGGTCTGATGAAATCCGCCTACAAAATTAATTTTTTACTGCGATTTTTCGGGCAAACTGTAGTCTGCCAATACAAAACAATGTCAACTAGATAAGTAATTTGTGGGTTTAGAAACAATGGATATATTTGTAACATGTTTTTAAAGCGGCTGATAA
>JANXCD010000255.1 GCA_025060305.1 Armatimonadota bacterium
TGACCAAGTTTAATGACTAATGAGGGGTTGCGAATTAGTTGCTCCATTCGCTCAGCCAAAGCATCGGCATCGCCGAAGGGATAGAAGAGACAATTTTCTCCTTCTTGTAAGATTTTATCCACATCCTCAAAGCGTGAAATGATAGGGGCTAAACCACAAGCCATTGCTTCTAATACAGCATTCCCAATCCATCCTGGCCAAGATGCAAAGACAAACGCTTCATTTTCTCTTAGCACTTTTGGCACTTGAGATGGGTGAAGTTCACTGAATAAACTGATTGCACCTTTAAGAGTTTCAACACAACGGATAACCTCTTCTCGGTAACTTTTATCTAAAGATGTGCCACTGATTATTGTGCCTCTTATCAAAATTCCTTGAGCGTGAAGTTTTCGCATGGCTTTGACAAAAGTTAATCCATCTTTTTCTGGATCTAATCGCGCTAAAAAAATGAAGCGTGGAGGGTGTTGGTAGCCTTCTGAGGATTTTGGAAGCCATTTTTCAACATCCACACCTGCATATATGACCACAGGTTTTTTTACTCGCCATCCCTTTTGTTCGCACAATTGTAAATCAA
>JANXCD010000256.1 GCA_025060305.1 Armatimonadota bacterium
AAAGTTATGAGCAGGCAGGTGCGAGACCACCCGTCAGCAGTAACGCCTCCCCACCGCTATTTATGCCCTTATGAGTTCTGTTACCTTTTCCATCCTTTGCTATTTCGTAAAAATGACGCCTTCTCGCCTATGCCACACTTGCTTTCAGTTAAGGGTGATGGTTCGTCTCATCTGGATGATAGGGTTGTGTGGTATGATGACAGCAACAACAATGGCACAAAGAGGGATAAATCCCCTATGCAGGGCAAACTGCGCCCGCTTCCAAAGGTAAGATGAAAATCCCATAGCATCCTGACGGAAAAATCAATTTTGATTTCATGCCACCTCACCTCCTTTCCAAAACGATTCCCTTGAGAAAAGACAAAAAGAAGGTGAACGCTCTTTACTTCAAAATGTGTTGGTAATATGCCGTTAGCTTTTTCTGTTCGGCAGTAGCCTCGCCCTCCAAGATTTTCGTCAATTCGGAGGGCACGCCTACTGGCGTGCCGATTTTTTTCGCTTGATTTCTTCAATCGGGCAGTAGTTCAAACCTAAGAAGGCACCAACAAACTTATGAGTAAAGAGAGAAGGTGA
>JANXCD010000257.1 GCA_025060305.1 Armatimonadota bacterium
GCTTGACAGATTGCCGTTGACACTCAGTGGAGGCGAAAAACAACGGGTTGCGTTGGCTCGGGCACTTGCTGTTGAGCCGCAAATTTTGCTCCTTGACGAACCCCTTGCTGCTGTTGACGAACAAACCCGCGAACGGCTCTGTCGCGAACTGAAATCCATTCAAAGGCAAACTGGCGCCACCTTCATTCATGTCTCCCACAACTTTGAAGAGACATTGGCGGTTGCCGACCGAATAGGTGTGATGAATTTCACAGAGGGGACGGGGGACGAGGGACGGGGGACGAGGTTAAGAATCGGGAGGTTACTGCAAGTTGGGACGCCCGAGGAGATTTTCCACCGACCCGCAAACGAGTTCATAGCACGGTTTACACGAGCGGAAAACATCTGGCGTGGGGAAGTTAAAGGGCAAACTTCCGAATGGGTTCAAGTTTGGCTCAACGGGACAACTTTGTGGGTGCAACTAACAGGGGGACAACAAGCGCCTAAGGACGAAGTTGCAGTTATTGTGCGACCTGAACGGGTGAAATTGCTACCAGCGAAAACCAATTTGAACGAGCAAATGAACCTGAT
>JANXCD010000258.1 GCA_025060305.1 Armatimonadota bacterium
CAAAACTTCTTCTTGAGTTCGTGCAAATTCTTCGTTTCGTGCAAGTTCAAAAAGTTCAGAGATTTTCGGCTCGGCAGGAGCCTCGCCCTCCAAAATGCGGTCGTAAAGGTGATGAGAGAAGAATCGGAGTGCGTAGCGGAACAAACTCGTTTCGCTTTCCAGTGCTTTCCACCCTCCCAAAACTTCCAGCCACCTTCTTTGCGCCCATTCACGGTTTGCAGCGACCAAGTCGCTTTTCATCAAATGCTCTCGGAACGAATCGTGGTAAAAAGTCCAGCCAACTTCGCCATCGCTGTTGAGCCTTCTCTGAAGCATCATGTGTCCATGCTCAATGGCTCTTTTGACCAACTCGTTCCATCTCGGCGAATTGCTCAAGTGATGTGTTTGCAAAAGGTAATAGATGGTTTTTTCCGTCAAAGGCTCTTTTGCCCATGCTATAAGGCAAAACATTGGGGTCAAAACCGAACCGACATCGCTCACCTTGAGCCTTTCCAAAATCTCGTTGAAGTAAGCCTCAATCCCTTTTGGCAACTTGTCTTCGTCGTTAACTGTCCACCGTCCAGCC
>JANXCD010000259.1 GCA_025060305.1 Armatimonadota bacterium
AGATACGCTGCAAAGGGCGCTAACATGATGACCGCAACCACAACTGGCGTCGCTTCCATTCACATGCTCCTCCCTTCGGTCGCTACATGCTTTTCATTTTCGCCATAATCCCTTCGTAGTCGGAGCGACTAAGGACACGAATGCCTATGTCGTAGCCCTCAGTCATGAAAATTTCAAACTCACGATGAGCAATGGCTTCGTCCACCTCTTCGTATTTCTCATCGGGCACAACAATTTCTGCTATTGCATCAAGTTCCTCATAGCCCGGGATTTTGACCCCTAAAACCTCAGCCTCAGGGCACAACTCCTTAGCATAGGCAATTAAATCGTTGACGAGTTGTTTCAACCGACGCTTTGAAAACTTTGCCTTTGGACTATGCTTTCTCATCGCATAACGACCTCCTCAACTTCGGCAACAAACTCACGAGCGTGTTGACAGGTTCGTCTCGCCTCTTTAGCGCCAACGCTTTCTAAAGAATAGTGAGCGGCGTTCCGCAATTTGTAAGCCACCTTCAACCACTCACCAAATTTTGTCGGGTAGATTTGGCGTTTGATGATAAGT
>JANXCD010000025.1 GCA_025060305.1 Armatimonadota bacterium
AAACAGAACGGAGCGAGGTGTGTAAACTTTGAAACCGGTCAAGCCCCATTGAGGAACGGCAGCAGCCATCCAGTGCAAAATCACCCCTTGCCTTCTCACCCTTTGCCTTGTATGATTGAAGGCACGACCTTCACCGTGCAACTTCATCATTTCCTCAACGGCTTCAACTGCTGTTGCCATATCAAGCAATTCAGCCACCTGTCTTTCAGTCACAAAAATCGCCATCTTTTTCACTCCCTTTCACATGACGATTGCTTTTTGCCATAAAACAATTGCAGGTAGCGAGTCAAAAATGTGTCTCTTTTAAGGTCAATTTGAACTGCCAGAAAAAATATCAGGTGAATTTTACAGCAATGCTCTATAGCAAACCTTATACTCAAAGGTTTGCTGTTGCTTTGTGGTGTTCAGCCAATTTTAAATTGAAAATTTCGGCAAGCACAAGGCTTGCCCCATAAGAAGTTCTTTGCTTGTTGATTTGACAATCAGAAATTTAAAATTTGTCAGTAATTATGGATTGAAATGAATGTTGCGGCGACGACTATTTACATAAAGAACAAACCTTGACTATTGACGAAAGCAAAATTTTTTGTTATAGTATAAACGCAAGACAATCAATCTTTTAAAGCGACAGAAAAGGAGAAGATGAAGATGCGTTGTTTTAGGCAAATTGACCGACAAAAGCAAATTCGTGGCGGTTTCACTTTAATTGAATTGCTGGTAGTGATTGCGATTATTGCGATACTGGCAGCAATTCTGTTCCCAGTTTTTTCTCGTGCTCGTGAAAAAGCGAGGCAAACGAGTTGTCTGAGCAATGTGAAGCAAATTGGTCTTGGGATATTGCAATATGCCCAAGATTATGATGAGCGTTTACCATTTCCTTGGTATGGACCTAACGCACCATGGCATGATGCAGACCCTAACCTTTGCAAGAAGTATCTTGATGTTATTGAGCCATATGTAAAGAATATCCAAATATTCCGCTGCCCATCACGACCAGGACAAGGTTGGGGAGGAGGACACGCTTACCGTCCATGGGGTTATTCCTATCACTGTGGTGCTAACTGGGGCACTTCTCTTGCAGAAATACATTCTCCTGCAAACAAAATCCTATTAGGCGATGCAGTGTGGGATGACTGGCGAATAAATCCAAGATGGTGGAGTTTACCTGGTTCATGTCCAACATCGGTTGACCTCTTAGACTGGGCGAGCAGGAGAGGACACTTTGATGGCGCCAATTACTTGTTCGTTGATGGACATGCAAAGTGGATGCGTTCTCACACGCTTTACCCAGCACCTGGTCAAAGCAATCCAGATTCGCCTACCCCATTGAGACATTGGTGGGACCTTCGCTTTCAATGATCGTGCTTTTCATCTTTTCCCAGCAAGTTACGATCAGAATGCAGGTGGCTATCAAGCCACCTGCATTTCTACACCTCACGAGTATCTTCTTTCTCTTCCCGTTGTTTTTGTTGTCATGAAAGCCTCTGATGGCTATGAGAGGTTGGTTTTGGCTATTTTGTCTCGTTATGGAATTCCTTGCTCATTGGTAAACCCAAAAAGAGTAAGGGAGTTTGCAAATCGGTTCTTGATTGTCTTGAAGAGAACCGAAAGGAGATAGAGAGATGGAGGCGAAATTGAGATGGGAAGAGGAAAGGGAAATGTGATTTCAAATATCAGGTTAACCGTTAAGACATTTGCTACAATGCTTGTTCTTCGGTCAAGTAAGAGACTTAGACTTCGGAAACGCTTTCATTTTGCCAGCGATCACGAGCCGAACAAATTGCTCACTTTGCACTGAAAACCAGGCAAAACTTCGCCACCTTCAAGGGTTTCGTTTTCACGAAGTATTTGAATTTTGTTTGGTGGCGTGTAGACAGCCACTGTCCTTGACTGTGGGTCAATGACCCAAACCATTTTTGTCCCTGCTTTCAAATAGTCCAAAGCCTTCAGTCCTGCATCGTGGGCTGTTTGGGACTTTGAAACAATTTCAACTGCCAAATCAGGCGCCCCTTCAAACCAATCGTCAATTGTGCTTTCAGACGGAATGCGTTCTTTGCTGACGAAAGCCACATCAGGACTACGAAGGGTGTCTGGACGGCGCTCCAAGACAAAGCCAGGGTCGCCAGAGACGACTTCGCCCAATCCATGCTCTTCAACAAAATTGCCCAAAATCCGACCAATGCGATTAGTTAGCCGTCCGTGCTGAAAAGTTGGTCTGCTCACTTCAACCCACTCTCCCCTCACCAACTCACCAGGATGCTCATCTTCGGAGATTTGGCGAAGGTCTTCAATTGTCATCAACTCTTTCGTCTTCGCTTCCGCCATTTCGCTTCACCTTACCTTTTGAACTGCTCAAATTTTTGCATCAGCGGGACGGTTGTGCCATACGGTCAAAGATAGCCTGCCACCTTATGCATTCAATCAACCACATTTCAAAAGTTTCTCCTTCTTTCAATCCTGCTTTTCGCTTTGCCCAATCCAAGCGAACGAGCGGGTCTTTTCCTTCGTAAGGTAGAACGATTCCGATTTTGTCGCCACGCTTCACGACTAAGCCGTGCTCAGGACGCAAAGAAAAGATGTCGCCCAACGGCTTCAAATCTCGCACAACGGTAATGCTGATGGAAAGTTTTTCAAGTTCGGTCGGCTTTAAGGGACGAAACCTTTCGTCATAGCAAGCGCCAACCGATGCTTGGATGATTTCAGCGACCAAATTTGTTTGCGTCGGAAACAATGTGCCCTTACAGCCACGAAGTTTGCCGTTGACTTCAATAGTGACAAAGCATCCTGCCCGGATGGAAATGTCAAGGCTTGAAGGGAGATGTTTTGGATTGAAAGATTTGCCTTTCACCACTGCCACGATAGCACAGCGAGCGATTTGAGCCAAACGATTTTGAACTTTTCGGTCACGAAGTTTTTCCCAAAAGTTGCCACTGCTATGTCCCCAACTTGAGACCAACAAGACCAAAACTAAAAGATTTCGGCTCATCAGAAAACTTGCCTCCCAAGTGACACTGTTTTGGAAATGGAGTTACTCAGTTAGATGTAGCAGCGAATGAAATCCGTCCGATTTTTTGAATCGCTCTATGCTCAAAAAATCTTTAGTCAGGAGTAGGTGCGAATGAAACCCACCCGATTTTCTTTTTCAGGCAGGCTTTGCCTACCCTTATAATTTTTGCCAAGAAAATTTTCACCGAATGAATTGGACGCTCGTGCCAAATGGCTCATTCACTCAACGAACCTAACCCTTGATTCAACCTTTGGCACGACAACGATGTGGAAGGGTTGAGTTAGAACTTGCAGAACGATTGCGCCCATAGGCGGCGAAGTTGACCTGACCTTTGCGATAACTTCTCCATCATTTTGCTCCACTTCTGCAATTTGAATTGAATAGCCGCTGGTTGGCTTTTGTCCCATGAAAACTGCGATGACCATGTTCTTGTTGAAGTCAATGGCTGGGATGTTGGGCATTAAGATTTTGCCTTTGTGAACCTGCTTCCACAAATCTTCCCAATCTTTGGCACTTTTGATGACGATTTGCTTTGGCTCTATGACGCCGCAATAGCTTCCTTTCCACTCAGCGATAATTGGCAATTGTTTCCCGTTCATTGAGATTTCGCCTCTCTCTTTCAACGCTTCCCAAACAGGCTTTCCGTCCCAATCATCTGGCGCTCTGATGCCCAACGCAGCCAAAGCAGTCGCTGCTGTGTCCATCGTTTTAATCTGACCTTGCAATTCACCTTTTTTAGCCGCTAATCCACCAGCAGCGATCCAAGGGATGTTAACATCTTCAGGGTCGGCGCTGCCGTGAGTTTTATCGTGACCTCCATGATCGGCTGTAATGATAACCAGTGCTTTTTGCCATTGCCCATTTCGCTTCAAGGCTCTGACAATTTCTCCTGTTGCTTTATCGCATCGCTTGAGCGCATTCAAAAACTCCTGTGATGGCGGAATTCCTTTCTTTTCGTTGCCCCAACCGTAACTGTGACCTACATTGTCTGGGTCACTAATGTGAACAAGCATCAAATTGGGCTTAACTTGCTCAATCACCTTAACGGCAACTTCCGCAACTTTAGTTGCATCCCCTTTCACATACTCTTCAGCATCAAGAGTTCCCGGTTTTGCGAACTGTTTGAGTTTGCTTTTGCTAACGACCATTGCAGTTTTCAGCCCAGCCTTTTTCGCCAATTCAAAAATCGTCGGAACTTTGACGAAACCTTTTTCCTCTCGGAACTTGTCATTCCAAGTCACACCATGCCTTTGCATCGTCAAGCCTGTGACCATTGAAGTGTGCGACTGAAGCGTTGAACTTGGGACTATCGTTTGAGCCGTCCACGAGTAACTGCCTTCAATCAGCAAACTGTATATATTCGGCAACCTCGCTTCTTTGACCATTTGCCTTATGACCGATGGTTTTCCACCGTCCCAACTAATAATCACGACTGTTCGGTCTCCTTGAGCCCACAAGACTGCGTTTGCTGTCCACAAAGTCAAAAGCAACAAAACAAAAAATCGCATCACTTCAATTCACCTCCGTCAACGAAAGTTTAGGTCACGGGCATGAAAGTCGCCCGTGACCTGATTGATGGCAAGGCAACGGATTTGTGATTACGGACGACCAGGCTCCCATTCAACACCTCTGGCTCGGTATGCTGCTTGAATTTCGGCAGTACTGTTGCCTTCTAAGTCTTTCAGCCATTTTGCGTGTCCGTCAACAAAAGTCCAAATTCGCCCATCAAGGTGGCGTCGCCCACGCAACCATCGCTGCGGGTAACCGTAGCCTGGAACCATGTAGTAAACGCTATACTGGTAGTCGCCTTTGCCTATTTCGGACATGAAGAACAATTTCGCTGGAGCAGCAACTTCAGCGAGACTTTTGCCACCGAAGTTCCAGGGATTTTGTGAACCTGGGAAGACACTTGGCCATGTTGCCGAGAGCCAATAATTGGTTGCGTAACTGAACGGGAAAACCCGCATGCAATCGGCTGGCGTCATGTTGACGAAAGCACCAGGCCAATTGTGGGCACGAAGAATGAGTTCAAAGGAACCGCCAGTGTTGCCGATGCATTTGGAAAAGTTGGGTCTCTCAGAATCGCTGGGGCAAATGCCAACTTGGAAGTTTCGGATGTAAGGTTGAGACGAAAGCATCCAAGGTGGCAAGTGATTGTAATCGCCCAAGCACCAAGGAGTCGGGTAAAAACTGTCCGAACAAGTGACGCCAGGAAAACGCTCATCGTAGTCGTTGAGATACTGCAACACGGCAGTGCCCCAGTTCTTCATGTTGTTAAGGCACTGGACTTGCCGAGCCTTCTCTCTGGCGGCGCTAAACACAGGGAACAGAATTGCCGCCAGAATGGCAATGATGGCTATCACCACAAGCAACTCAATCAAAGTGAAGCCACCATTGCCAGAAGTTGGCACGAAGGTTCGCAAGCAAGATGTTGTAAAGGCTTTGGTTCGTTTCTTCAATGGCATGGCGACATTTCCTCCTTTTGCTTTGCTTAAAGGAGTTTTTGTGCCATGCCAATTATTCACTTCAGCAGTTAAACCTGTTTCAAATGCCTATTAAGACACGATTAAAATTCGTTTCTCTTTTTCAAACCAAAGCGGCAGCCAATGGTGCTGGCACGGTTACTTGTTTGGGAGCAATTGCACGCTCGTATTCAACTGCCCAAAGGTAAAGGCAAGTGTGGTAAGCGGTTGTGGTGAAGGCGTTAACTGACTAAACGACGGCGGCGAAAATCGCTGACACTCTTTACTCAAAAGTTTGTTGGTGTAACCTCGCCGTTGGCTTTAGACATTTTTTACTTTACCTTTCGTTGATTTCTTCAGTGACTCTCAGAAATGCACTTAGTGGGTCTTCAGATTCTGTTACTGCTCGTCCGACAACAATGAAATCAGCACCTCGTTCTAAAGCCTCTTTTGGCGTGACAACTCGCTTTTGGTCTTGCTGCTCTATCCAAGATGGTCGCACTCCAGGGACTACAACGATGAAGTCTTCACCACAATTTTCCTTTATGCGCTCAGTTTCGGCGCCTGATGCCACTACACCGTCACAGCCACAAAATCTGGCTATGCGTGCAAGATGGATGGCAAATTCTTGAGCGGATGCGTTAACGAGAAGTTCATTTTGAACTTCAAAATCACTAAGACTTGTCAAAACCGTAATTCCCCAAAGTTGTGGGCGATGGGCAAGGTCATAAATTGCTTGGACAGATGCTTTAAGCATTGCGCTGCCACCTAAAACATGAAGCGAAATTGAGCCAACGCCTTTTGCAGCCAGGTTGCGAACTGCACCAGCGACAGTGCTGGGAATGTCGTGCAACTTTATGTCGCAAAAAACCCACTTTCCCCTTTGAAAAAGTTCATCAAGGAAATCAAAGCCTACACTCGTTAGGAGTCTGTAACCGACTTTGTAGCGAATTGCCAATTCACCCAATTTGTCAACGAGGGACAAAGCCTTCTCTTTGTTATCAAAGTCAAGGGCAACTATAATCCGCTCATTCACTTCCATGCCCTAAATCACTCCCCTATCAATTGCTCACAACTTTCGCACTGATGTTAAACTCCAAATTTCATGAAGGTCTTTAAGGTCAATGTAGCCTGGTCCGTCAACGAGAGCATTTGCTGTTCCTGTGGCGACAGCGAACTTGATTGCTTCTTCAAAAGGCATTTCCTTTAGAAGCGCAAAAATTAAACCTCCCAAAAGTGCATCTCCAGAGCCGATGGTGTTGACAACTTTGACTTTGGGCGGCTTTGCTTTCCAAAGGTCTTTACCATCGCTTCCTATTGCTCCCTCCTTGCCAAGTGAAACAACAATAATTTCAACTCCAAGTTCGTGGATTTTGAAAATGGCTGATTGCAATTTTTCGTCGCTGTCCAATTGGTTGCCGACTAATTCTGCTAACTCTTGCTTGTTAGGTTTGATGAGTTTCGGTTTCGCTTCAACTCCTTTGCGAAGAGTTTCTCCGCTAGTGTCAAGGGCGCAAGAAATATTTTTTTCTCGTGCAATTGCAATGATTTGAGCGTAAGCGTCAATGGGAGCGCCAGGCGGAAGAGAACCACAAAGAACGACCCAACTTGCATCATTTAGATGGCTCTTGTAAGTATCAACGAACCTTTGCCAATCTTCTTCGCTCACCTTCGGTCCAGGCTCAATTAGGTGAAACTCTGTGTCAGTTTTCGGGTCACGAATTGTCAAATTGAGGCGAGTTTCTTCTGCAATGGTCGTAAAATCGTGCTCAATTCCTTCTTGGGTCAAACCATCGGTCAAAAACCTTCCAAAATGACCGCCAGCGAAACCAAGGCAAATCACTGGCACATCAAGCCTGAAAAGGACTCTCGCTACATTGACACCTTTGCCTGAAGGGTAAGCGTAAGTTTCACTCACTCGTATAACTCTTCCGGGTCGGAAATTCGGGACAACCATAGTTTTGTCAATTGATGGATTGAGAGTCACTGCCAAGACCTTCATTTCCATCTACCCTCACGGGATAACGGAGAGCAACTTGTCAACGGCTTTAACCGCTTCTCCGATTTCTGCTTTTGCAACGCTGCTTTTTTGCATTTCAAGAGCCTCTATTGCGTTCAGCAAGCAAACTCTCGCTTGAGTCAATGCTTCTGCTTGCTCCGCAAATTTCATCTTTATAGCGACATCCTTCAGTGAAGAGATAGCACTTTTCCAGTCTCCGTTTCTCAATGCTGCCTCAGAATTTGAAATCGCTGTCAAACCAACTTTTTGTTCAGAGAGGATGTTTCTTGCTCTTGCAAGCCAATTTTTCGCTGCTGATACATCAGGATAAGCAGATTTGCTCATCATTTCAAGTTTCAAAGAAGTTCGCCAAAGGACTAACGCTGGCGAACGAACTTCAAGTTCGCTGATGGCTTGATTGAGAAGCAAAAGCCTTGAGCGGATTTCGCCGACAGTCAATTTGTCAAATTGGCTGTGCAAAGCATCAATGCTTGCCCTCACACTTCTTGCTTCATCAGGGAAACTCATCGCAACTGTTTCAGTCACAATGGGCTGTTGGAGGCGAGTGACTTCTGGTTTTGTGACAGGTTCGGTTGGAGTGGGAATAGGTTGAGTTAGACCAACTTGAGGCTGAATTGGCTGTTGCAGGATGGCTTCTGTAACTGGTTTTTGTTCGGTGGTTTTTGGTTGTTCGGGTTCAGGCTGGGCTTTTTGCTCTATTTCAAGCATTTTCCTTTCGGTCGGTTTTTCCTCAGGTGGCATGGCTTTTTCCGCCAACTTTTCAACCCTTGGCTTTTGAGTGGCGTTTTTGAATTCACCCCTTTGAATTCGTTCGCATCCCAAAAGTGACAAAAGCACGAAAGCAATAAAGCAAATTGACCAACACATTGACCAACGCATTTCTCTCATCTCCTTTTCATTCCTTCAAAATTGCTGATGCTCCGTATCCGACAACTTCAGACAAGTCACCTGTTACACTCCCTGAAGTGCTATATCCGAGCAATTTTCCTTTCTTTGAGCCAAGTTTTCTGCAGGCTTCAATCATCGGAATGGCAACTAAAACATCAGATTGGCTTGGATATCGTCTAATGGTTTGCCATAGACCATTGCTATCAAGGGCAACAATTTTGTCTAAGGCTTCTCGATCATGGATTTCAGCGACCGAATGAGGTTCATAATGAGTGAAATCGCAACTGGCTATAATGACTGCATCTTTTTGCAATTCCAAAATTTTTTCGCCCAAAATCTTGCCTGCCAATTTCAACTCTTCCAAATTGTGGCATGAGACGCAAATAGGGACAATTGCTGGAGTTTTCTCGTCATAGACGAATTTCAGGAAGGGCAATTGGACTTCAATGGAATGTTCTCCTCTGCCAAACCAACCAAGATGTGGCTCAAAATCTTCCCTGAAACCGCTATCCGCTTTTACCAACTCCATCGCAAGTTCTTCATCAACTATCAGGTCGCCAAGGGGCGTTTCCCAGCGACCTTTTGTCCAGACTGAAAATGGTGCACTAGGGCGATAATGGGCTGGAGCAAAAATCACAGCAACTTGTGGGATGCCATCCTCTGTTAAGGCTGCGTAGGCTTTTGCTGCAGTCATGCCAGAATACATGTAGCCAGCGTGAGGCGCAACTAAGCCGACTATCAGTCTTTGACCTTGTTCAATGGGCTTGGGAATGTATCCAGGACCAAGTCGGTGAGTGAAACACCACTCTAACTGCTTTTTTAGCCCTTTAGGGTCGCCCGCATAAAATATACCTGCAACTAATGCTTGCCTCACCATCTCACATCACCTTGCCGATAAAAGTTCAGCGTCAAAAGTCACTCGTCTTGAAAGGTTCGGATTTTTTCGGCTCGTCAGTAGCCTCGCCCTACGAATTTTCTCGTCAACTCAAAGGACACGCCTACTGGTGCGCCGATTTTTTGTAAATCAAACTCTGAACTCCGCACATCGCAATCTGCACTTAGTTGGGCAAATTCCGATTTGCCCTTGCAAAACACACTTGGCTGTGTAACTCCTAAAGCATTGCACTCACTAAAGCAATCTTGGGTTGATAGCGGTTCCAGTTCTCGCTGCCATCAATCCTGCCTCCAAAATTGCTTGCACTTTGACATTGAATTCGGGCGAAACAGTTTCATGCAAAGGAGTTCCGTCAATTATCGCTGACAAAAAGTGAGCAACACCATTTTTGAAATTTTCGGGCAAGGGTTCGGCTGCTATGAATTCTTCTTTGCCATCACGAGTCATCAAAATCCCTGATTGACCTTCGTGATAGGTGACTGTGATTGCTCCTTCAGTTCCGACAACGAGCGGACCGCTTGGGACATAACCACCCTGACTCCACGATGCTTCTAAGACAGCAAATGCATTAGGGTAACGGACGACGAGGATAGAGTTGTCTTCAGCATCGCCGAAAGCTTTTGCCAACTTATCAGCAAACCCAATGACACTCAAAGGCATCTGCCCAAACCACCAAAGTGAGATATTTGCTCCGTAGCAGCAAAAGTCAAGCAAAGCACCACCACCAAACAGGCGCTGATGCCACCAGGACTTGGCTTGCTCTTCCGAAGTCAATCCTGCAAGTGGACCTCGGTGACCTGCTCTCCAGCGGAAGTAAACAGGTTGACCAATTGCTCCTTCGTCAATCAACTGCTTGGATTTATGAATGGCTGGATTCCAAGTGCTTGGATAGTTGACCATCAAAATCGCACCTGAATTTTGGGCATTAAAGAACATTCTTCTTGCCTCTTCAACAGTTGCGCTCATAGGCTTTTCAACCATCATCGGCAAACCTTTTGCTAAAACAGTTTCGGCGATTGAAGCATGTTTTGAATTAGCAGCGCAGCACAAAATAGCATCAAGCGACTCTTTGTCAAGCATAGTTTCCAGGCTCAAATAAACTCTCGGAATTTGCAAATCCTCTGAAACTTTTTGCGCTTCTTCCAAGTTTTCATGAGCGATGGCAACAACTTCTGCTTTTGGATGCTCTTGGAAAGCACGAATGAGGCTGGTTGCGTGAACATGTTCCAAACTCACTACACCAACTCGCAATTTTCGTCCCTCCATCTTGATACCTCCTTCTGAGCCTTCAGCCTTTCCTAATTGTGGCGTAAAGAAGGCGAAATTTCATTTCGTCGCTTATGCATCAAACTGTTTCTCGTTAGTCAATTTTTCATGACCAACTTCGCAAATTTTCGCTTGCCGATGCGGAGGATGTCACCGGTGCGAAGGGCAATAATTTCTCGCCAATCGTTGACTCTTTCGCCGTTGATTTCCACTGCGCCTTCATTGATTAGCCTTTTCGCCTCGTTTTTGCTGGCAACGAGTTCAAGGGCGACGAGCAAATCAGAGATAGGCATTTGAAGCAATTCAAGGTCAACTTCAACAGTGGGAATTTCTGTCGGCAACTCCCTTTGCTGGAAAACTCGCTCAAACTCAGCCTTCGCCCTATTGGCTTCTTCTTCGCCGTGATACAGCCTGACGATTTCCCAAGCCAATCGTTTTTTCGCTTCCATTGGGTGACCAGCCAAAATTTCGTCAATTTCGTTTTCAGGAACATTGGTGCAAAGGATAAACCACTGTCGCATAAGTTCGTCTGGAATTCGCATGACTTTGCCAAACATTTCTTTTGGCGGTTCGGCAATACCGATGTAGTTGCCGAAACTTTTGCTCATCTTCCTTGCTCCGTCCAAACCAATCAGCAAAGGCATCAAGAATGCAACCTGAAGTTCCTGACCATAAGCCCTTTGGATGTCTCTACCCGTCAAGATGTTGAACTTTTGGTCAAGCCCTCCCATTTCCACATCCGCTTGAATTGCGACGCTATCGTAGGCTTGCATCAGCGGATAGAGGAATTCGTGAAGGGCTATCGGTTGTTCGGACCTGAACCTTTGCGAAAAATCTTCCCGTTCCAACATCCTTGCAACGGTCATTTGAGATGCGATAAAGACCAAATCGCTTAAAGTGAGTTTGTCAAGCCACTCGGAGTTGTAGCGGACTTCAGTTCGGTTGGGGTCAAGGATGCGGAAGATTTGCTCAGTGTAAGTTTCAGCGTTTTTGCGGACTTCTTCTATTGAAAGTTGCGGACGAGTTTCGCTTCGCCCTGTCGGGTCGCCAATAGTTGCAGTTCGGTCACCGATGATGAGCACAGCAGTATGCCCCAAATCTTGCCATTGGCGCAATTTGCGCAAAACAACAGCAAAGCCCAAATGTATGTCCGAAGCCGTCGGGTCAATGCCTAATTTCACTCTCAACGGCTTGCCTGTTTGAACGCTGAGTTCTAATTTTCGCCTAAGTTCATCTTCAGGAACAATTTCTGCAACGCCTCTTTTCAAAATCTTCATTTGCTCATCAACGGAAAGCATTTGCCATCACCATTCCAAAAAATTTTAAGCATCAAAGCAAATCAATCATTGGCAACTCGGGAGACCTCGGATTAGGCATAAGTGTCAACTCTCTTGGGCTGACAACTAAATCCAGCGATTCCAAAACTATCTGACCGATGAGCGGTTCGCTTAGTTGCTCTTCAACGACGGCTTCAAAAAGAGCCGTTCTGTTGCAAACGGTCACTCTGAGCGGACCGACTACAGGTTTTTCGGCAACTCTTTGGTCAGCGTAACGAACGGTAGCATGACGAATTTCAGGAACGCCCAGTTGATCGGCGATTGATTTCGGGATGACAAGCAAAGTTGCACCTGTGTCAACCAAACCTTCTGCTTCAACCGTCCGAATTTGTTCGGGATTGATTTGACCTGTTTGAGCCAGCCAAAAGTCTATTGCATTTTCTAACCTCAACCTTGCGGTCACACGCCCCATTTCCTTTGCCTCCTTTTCAGTTGTCGTCTGCTTTTGCTGCATGGTTTGTCACCTCACAGTTATAGCAAGGAAAGTTTTGCAGTTGGGCTTTTGGCAGTATAGCACGAGTTGAATTTTGAAGCGAGTTTGGGTTTGTAAGGGTTAAATGCCTTTCATATTCGCTCCCAAATTTCCTTGATGGTTTGCAGGGAAATTTGAGGCAAGCGCAACGGTGCAAACCAACGCTTGTAAAGGCGGACTTGTTGGCTGAAAATCTTGAGCAGTTGTTTTGCCCTTTTGACTTCGGACTTGCTGGGTTCTTCGCCAGCGTAAAGGACAGCGACAGTTAAATCCGCCAGTTCTTTGAATGCCTTTTTGCCAGCGACGGGAAACCTCGGCGTTTGTGAGCAGGCTTCGGCATTTTCCCAAGGTGTGGCATTTTGATGGAGGTTCAAACCCGCTTTCTGAGCCGCTTGAACTGCTGTCAAGTAGCAACGAGTTATGACTTGCCATCTTGGTCTCGGCTTGTATTCCTCCCAAGTTTTGCGACTTACATACCAAATCGTTGGTATCATAGCCAAAATCCAAAGGAGTGCAACGAACCACCAGACAATGTAGGGGTTGGCGAAGGAAGTCCGATATCTTCTTGACAGCCATTGTTGTAATGCTCGCCACAATTCAAACCTGTTTCTTTCTCCTGCTGGTGTTGCGTCCAAAGTTATCCAGCCATGTCCTTCAATGAAGGCTTCAACCCAAGCGTGAGCATCGCTTGCCCTTATGACCAAAGAGCCATCACTGTCAACTTCATCACTGTAAAAGCCAGTGACGACCCTCGTTGGTATGCCCACTGCCCGACACATTAAAGCGAGCGCAGAAGCGAACCAATCGCAAGCGCCTTCCTTTGCATCAAAAAGGAAAAAGGTTACAGCGTCTATGTTGCGACCAACTATTGAAGGTGGCGAGTAGGAGTAGCGATAATTAGTTCGCAAAAAGGCTTCAAGGGTTTTTGCCTTTTCGTAAGGTGTTTTAGCATTTCGGGTAACTTGCACTGCCAGTTCTTGGACACGATACAAGTAAGGCGGGAAATAACTTGAAAGTCTACGCTCTTCAGCGCTCAATTCAAAAGAATTCGGTAGAGGCAAATTTTCTCTAATCGGTTGAGCAGTGATGGTGTAACTGTCAACACGAATTGGTGAAGTTGAAACGAGACAACCGCTTTTCGTTCTCATAATGATTCCGCTTGTCCAAGAACTAATTCGCAAACTTAAAGCCTCGCCAGGAGATATGAAGACACTGAACCGCTTCCAAACTGCCGAAACTGATGCCTGAACAGGCTCATGCGCAAGTTTGCTAATTGGTTTCCAACTAAGTTCAATGAAATTGTCCTTGACTTCAACATGAGGCAAATCAGGACTTTCAATCCTACTGCTGACTCGCCATCCTGTTCCGATGTAGTTGGTGTAGGTTCGGACACGCCATCTCGGATAGGTAGTGCCTTTCACTCGGAAAAGTTCTGTATCAGGCAAATTGATTGGACCGCCTGGTGTAGTGAACAAATCGGGAAACTCAACAGCATTTTGGTTGAACTGAAAGAAAGGCAAGTTAGGTAGCCTAATAAGTTGATGGCTCAAAGGGGTCTGCAAAAGAGTTGCTGGCGGGACAAGGAGAAGTCCAATAGTCAAAACTGTTGCACTTCCCGTCACTGCCAAGCGCCAACAGTAACTGAAAAGCATTTTGAAAGTCACTTGCCCCAGTTGACCCTTTTGCCATCGGACTAACAAACTTTCCATTGAGACCAAAAAGAGGCTAACGACCATCGCCGATATGACACTGAAAACGACTTCCAAACTGGCAACTATGGGAATGCTCAAGCCGAAAATGGATAGAACAGGAACGACTATGAAAGAAATTGAAGCGTAAAACTCACCCCACCATCGCCCGACAAGATAAACGACCATAACGGTAACGATAGCAATTAGCATGATCCAAGCAAGGTCTTCTACTGCCCCAGCAATTATAGCCAGTTGCCAATTTTGACCGAGGATAAAGAGGACACTTACTAAGCCGGCGAGTTGCAGAATCAAACCAATCCTTTTTGCCGTTGGAGAATTACTTTGGCTTTGAAGATAAGATGAAACAAGCCCAATCAAAGACAAAATGAAACAGTTGGTAGCGAACTGAAAACTTTCCGTCGCCATCCCAACGACCCAAAAAGCGATGAGTAACAACAAAGCGGCAGCAAGGTAAACTACCAAAAACGGCTTGAGCATGTCAACTCACCTTCCCGCCACTTTGATGATGGTCTTCGCTGTAAGAGCCTGAATTTACGAATTCGTTGACTGGCAAGGAGAAAACTTGCCAACCACTTGACCGCAAATAAAGTGAAAGGAAAGGGGAATAGGGTGTTGTCAAGACGACACCCTGTCTTATTGCTTCCAAATCTCTCAATTGAAATAGTTCAGGTTCAATAAGCGCCAATTTTCGCCATACTGGATACCAATCACCATTGACTTTCATCGGCGGTTCTGGTGGAGCCCAAAAGATTACTTGACGATGATAGCGAATCCATTGGCGAACTAAAAATGCAGCGTAACGGACGAGTTCATCCAAAGTTGTCTCACCTTCTTCGTTGATGGTTCGGTGAGCGGCGGGATGACGGTCTAAAAGTATCACTCCACCTTGCTTGAAGGAAGGCAAATTTTGGATTATGCTCAACTCTCCACGATGGGCAGTGATTTTCCAGTGAATTCGCCTTAGCGGGTCTCCAGTTTGATAGGGGCGAACGCCCCAAAATTCATCGCCAACTAAGGAAGGCAATGGTGCACGAACAGTGCTTTCGTCCCATCTTAAGTCTTCAACAGCGCCCTTAGGCTCTATCGGCAAGGGCTTAGGGTAAGGATAAACAAGCACTCGTTCGGCGGTTTGAACTTTTCTTCTGGCAACGAACAAACTCAAGGGGTCTTGAGCAGACAAAACCGCATTGCCCAAAGGATGCAAACCTCTGCGTTTGAATTTCAATTTGACAGTAACTTCGCTGTGTTGATGAGGTGACAATTGACCGAAAACCAAATTTCGCCTTTCAACGACCTCCGCACCACTTTGTGGTATCAAGTTAACTTCAACAAGGTAGCGAGGCATTATGCCTTTGTTGACAAGTCTAAGTTTTATTGAAACTGTTTCTCCTTCAACTGCTTCAGGAGTTCCGACGGCTTCAAAGTGGAGTGGCTTGAGAGTCCAATGTGCAAAAATTTTTGCCAAAACCATCAAAGCCAAAAGGCTGAAAGTGATCAAAAACATCAGATCGTTTCCCAAAACGAGGCTGACTGACAAAAAGGCTAAAGCAGCAGTGATGATCGCAGTCCGCCTTAACCTCGGTGTCAAGATTGTTGTCTGTTTTTCTTCTTGGAAAGTCATAGCCTATCACCGTTCTAAAGGCACAGGCACGGAAGCAAGGATTTCTTGGATGACATATTCGGTTTTCAAACCTCTTGCTTGAGCCTCAGCCTTCAAAATCAACCTGTGAGTCAAGACAGAAAATGCTGTTGCCTTTATGTCGTCAGGAGTTACAAATTCACGACCATGAAGCAACGCCCATGCTTGACCTGCCCTCATCAAGCCCAAAGAACCTCTCGGGCTTGCACCCAAAGCAACTGCTGAATGATTTCTTGTAGCCGAAACAATTTGAACGATGTATTGCCTTAAAGAAGGTGTCAACCTAACGAGCCTCACTTGCTTTTGGACTTGAAGCACAGTCTCGCTATCAATTATTGGCTGCAAATTTTCAACGGGATGAGTTATCACTTGTTGCTGCAAGATTGTTGCTTCTTCTTCAGGCTGAGGATAGCCTAAGTGGACTTGCATTAAGAACCTGTCAAGTTGAGCCTCAGGCAAAGGATAAGTGCCGTGTCGCTCAATAGGATTTTGAGTGGCGATAACAAAGAAAGGTCTCGGCAAAGCGTAAGTTACGCCATCAACCGTAACTTGCATCTCTTCCATCGCTTCAAGCAAAGCCGATTGAGTTCTTGGAGGTGAACGGTTAATCTCGTCGGCGAGAACAATGTTAGCAAATATCGCTCCAGGTCGGAAAGTGAATTCACTTGTCTTTTGGTTAAAAACCGTTGTCCCAGTGATGTCGGAGGGAAGCAAATCAGGCGTAAATTGAATTCGCTTGAAAGTTCCACCAATGCAACGAGCCAAGGCTTTAGCCAAAGTTGTTTTTCCTACGCCTGGTATGTCTTCAATGAGCAGATGTCCACCAGCAAATAAAGCCGTAACTGCTAACCGAACGGAGCGAGGTTTACCGATGATGACCTTTTCAACCGCTTCTGCTATTTGCTGCATCTTTCTTGTAGCCTCAGGAAAGGGCATCATGTTCCCCTGTTTAACCCCCCTTTGGCTTAAAGTTTTGTCAAGGTAAAGTTTCGTCCGTCAGTCTTGATGAGCAAGTTGCCTTGCCAACCTGTAACCCAAACCCTTGCTCCCAAACTTTGCAAAGTTTCAACCGTTGACATGTCCGGATGCCCAAAGGGATTTTGACGCCCCGCTGAAATGACCGCTACCTTTGGACGGACAGAGAGCAAAAAAGTTTTCAAATTGTGTTTTGAGCCATGATGGGGAACATCCAAAATGGTGGCATGCAAATTTGCACCTGAATTCAACAACCACCTTTGACCAACCTCTCCTATATCGCCTGTAAACAAGGCGCTGATTTCGCCAAATCTCAACTTCAGCACTGTTGATGCGTCGTTAGGACTCCATTCCGAAACTTTAGGCAAAATCCCCTCAGGTGGCGCAAGGATTTCAACGAACAAACCGTTTTTGGTATCCAGCCAAAGTCGCTGTCCCCATTGAGCGATAATTGTTTTCGTGCGACCATTCATCATCACTGCTTCAACTGATTGCCAATCAGGTTCAGGGCTTTCCCCAACAGGCGCTAAAAACAGTTTTGGCTGAAATTCCGCTGCCAAAGTTGGCAAGAGGTTAAAGTGATCTGCGTCACAATGAGTGACCAAAACTGCATCAAGTTTGCGAACGCCGATGCGAGCGAATTGAGCGATAACTTTTTTCGCTATTGTTTCTTCTTTGCCCTCTTGACCGTAAGTTTGTGTCCCAGCGTCTATAAGGAGATTTTTGCCGTTGGGAGCAATAACTAAAATGCATTTGCCTTGTCCAACATCAGCAAATAGAATTGAAGCAATGGCACGAAATTCCCGATAGGTCAAGTTTGCGCAGTAAAATGCCAAAAACGCCAAAGCAAACAACAAAATTTGACGACCAGCCTTTATCAATTTTGCCGCCATGTTTCATCACACCAAAAGGTTTTATGAGACCAAACCGAGTTTGCCACTTTAACCACAATTCTTCAACCCCTCACTGAAGGACTTTTTGGATGTTCATCATCTCGGACAACTAAGACAAAACGACGGAAAATGAATGAACTTAACAATTGGCTGAAACGAAGCCGGTGAAAGTAAAATCTCAACAAAGCACCCGTCAATCGCATTAAAATTCCCAAACCTATTAGCGGAAACAAAACCAAAGGGTAGCGGTTGCGATAGTTTTTCAAGTAAAAAAGCCACATGCTTCTGTGATGTTGAATGAGCGAAGGCACAAGCCTTTGATCGCTGCTGCGACCAATTTTGTGAACGATGACTGCATTGGGGCAAAACAAAACTTTGAACCCTGCCTGCCACGCTCGCCAGCACAAGTCAACATCTTCGCAGTAAGCCCAAAACTTTTCGTCAAGCAAGCCAATTTGCTCCAAAAGTTCTCGCCGAACCAACATCGCCGCACCCGAAACCCAATCAACTTCACGAACTTCTTCGTAACTGAAATCGGTCAGCAAGTAGCGGCGAACAAAAGGGTTGTTCGTAAACAAACGACCGAGAAAGGTGTTGCGGA
>JANXCD010000260.1 GCA_025060305.1 Armatimonadota bacterium
GTTTCGTTGACGGCGAAATAAAGGCTTCAATTGAAGGAGCGGAAATTTTGAGCGATTGGCAGTTGGTTTGGACTTAGCCTAATTTTCTCGGACATGCTACGCCTGTCCCTACATCTTTCTTAAGGACGGATGAAATCTGCCTGAAAATTTTCGTAAGAGCGGACAAAGTCCGCCCGATCTTTTCCTGGGCAGGCTTTCGCCTGTCCCTACATCTTTCTTAAGGACGGATGAAATCCGCCTGAAAATTTTTGTAGACAAAGTCCGCCCGATTTTTTCCCGGGCAGGCTTCGCTTGCCCCTACAATTAGGGAAAGTTTGAGATAGAGCAAGCCTTTAATTTCAGGATTTATCCTGACAAGTTTTTAGCCCTTTCCCTTACAACCAAAAGCGACTTTTAGTTCCAAAATCTTTTTCGGATTTTTTTGGTGCTGAAGGAGGTGCGATAGTGGATGGTCCGCAAAATTTTGATGCTTTCAAGCCTTCTGATTTTGCTAACGATGATTTTGGCTGCTAAATGGCAGCCGTCATCTCAACAGCAATTTCGTGATATCGCTGCTAT
>JANXCD010000261.1 GCA_025060305.1 Armatimonadota bacterium
CTTCGCTCCGATTGGGCAAGACGCTTCTCCAGCAGTTCAACTTTCTTGACGACATCTTCATCCTGAACCTTCTGTCCCATCGTCCATCCTACCAAGAGTAAACCAAAAGCAATTGAAGCAACAATAAGCCAACGCATTTTTCCGCTCGCCTCCCTTTTGAGCAAATTTTTCCAATCTTGATTTTGCCACATCAAAAGTTTGAAACGGATGAAAACATACGGCTCAGTTTTTTAGCCTACAATTCCCATGAAAAAATTCAAAGGGCTGGCTTCAGTTAGCAAACTTTTTGAGTGGGATTAGTAGCGGTTTGAACCTGCCCAAAGAAATTTCAAGCAGGCTTCACCTAACCCTAAAATTGAATCCCTTACTCAAACTCGCCTTTTAGGTCAGAACTTGTGCTGAGTGGAGGCTAAAAACAAACTTTGTAGCAGAGAGTAACAACTTTTGCCTGCCCCTTGCCATTTGATGCTGAGCCAATGAGCGATTGTAGCAGCCACATCAGCGAAAGTTTCTCGTGTCCCTAAAAATTCGCCCTTTTGAAGTTTTGGTGTCCAAAT
>JANXCD010000262.1 GCA_025060305.1 Armatimonadota bacterium
GACATATTGAGCTGCCTCTCTTGTATCTAAGCTATAAAAACCCCACCAACCCCACGGAGTGTTTGGAAAGTTTGGATAGAAAAAACCAGAGGATAAACACCATCCCATCAATCGCACACCTTGATTAAGTAAACAAACTTTCTTACGATGAGCCTTGTCGTAATCTGGGAAATTATCTCTTGCTCCAAAGACAAAACGATAAGGTTGGTCAGAGGCATATTGCAAGTCTACTGAAATATGAATATGGTTCCAATCGGCATCCGTCGGAATAGATTCTTCAGGTATGGCATTAGTTGGACCATTTATCGGACCGGCTATGCGGTGCAATAAGGGATCATAAACTTCAACCCACGCTTGTGAAGCGTTGCGGTTGCTCCGTAAGATATATTGAGCATCGTATAACCTAGGCGCTAAAGGCACTACCTCATGCTCCCCTATCCGCAAAGTTCTGCTTCTCAAAGTATCTTCATCATAACCAGGTGCTATCCCTATCACTTCTATGTCAAAAACATACAATCCTGCTGGCGCTAATCCGTCTGGCAGAAATGGCGGC
>JANXCD010000263.1 GCA_025060305.1 Armatimonadota bacterium
TAACAAAAATATTTTACGCTAACAAAATGGGAGCGTCAAATCGAGCCATTCCCTTACACAAGAAAAAATATTCTACAAATGTTTGCCATAGAAAAAAATGTAGCGTCGGCTTTGAGCCAACGCAAAACTGCTTGCATAATTTGGGTCAGAGACCAGATGGCTTGAAAGAAAGGCGAAAGCGAAAAAAGCAATTTTTACGGTCTCAGGCAGGTGGCTCAAATTTGAAACGATGGGTAAAGTCATCTGACGATTTGCCGAGCGTTTGCAGGATTTAGGTTTGTGCTGCAACTATAACGCAAACTGTCAAATTAGCAACAAAAAAGCAATTTGAAAACGATAGTTTGCCTGAAAAGTCATCCCAAAAAATTCAGCAGCGCAGTCGTTTTTCATCCGCCCCAAGCCATTGAGCGAGAAAATTGGCAATTCTCAATCCGGCTTTAGGTTCGCCGAGTTTTTCGTAAACTTTTGTCAAGCGAAGTTGAATTTGTTTTCGTAGGCTTTTGTCTGTAAGCAATTGTTCAATTGCTAAAGCAATTTGCTCTGGTCTT
>JANXCD010000264.1 GCA_025060305.1 Armatimonadota bacterium
TTGGGCTGGTGTTGCAAGCAAAAGGCAAATCAGACCGACAACAATTTGCCACCAGTAGGGTTTCAGATATTGCAAAAGCCTCACAAATTGCGACATCTCATCTTCGCTCCTTCCTTTGGGCGATATTGTCCATTAACTCCATTTAAAGTTTGCAAGCCTTCTTCCAATTTAGCGACATAGTGATTGTGGGATTTTTCGGCTGGCTAAAAATTTGACGCTTCTCACCTCAAGTTTTGGTTGGTAGCCCAAACAGGCGGAAAATTTTTCAGTTGTGTAGGGACAGGCGAAGCCTGTCCGAAAAAATTTTTTCACCTGTAGGGACAAGCGCAAGCCTGTCCGAAAAAATTTTTCACCTGAAGGGACAGGCAAAGCCTGTCCGAAAAAATTTTTCAGTTGTAGTGACGGACGAAGCCTGTCTGAAATTCCTTCGGAGTTGAAACAACAAGTCTGCTATTTTTCAAGGCAGTTCTCGTTCGTCCATCCCTGCCGCTTGCGAAATTTCATCTGATACGAGCGAACTCATCACTTTTGCTACTACACGAAAAGTT
>JANXCD010000265.1 GCA_025060305.1 Armatimonadota bacterium
GAAGGCTGACTTTTCTTGGGACAAATCGGCTCAAGATTACGAAACAAAAGCCTATGCGACTGCCTTGCAGTTGCGTCGCAGGTAAAATCAAAAAAGAGTCGCAAATCTATCCTGTGCCATTAAGTCAACCGCATTTTAACAGGTCAAACTTTTACAGTTGTAGGGGCAGTCCGAGCCTGCCCGAAATTCTTTAGGCAGGTTTCAAAAGCCCTATTCTTACCAACAACCTTTTGAGTGTAGAGCCAAGTCAACTTTCATCGGAAAATCTTGGTCGCCTTTTGACCTTATGTGCTCTTGAAAGTTGAAGATGCAACGCCTGAATGGATGCAGGAAACAGGTCGCCTTCTGACCTTATATGCTCTTGAAAGGCTGCCATAAGCCTTCCAAAATTTCGCAGTAACTTCAAGGCTTGATTGAGGCTGGTGTTTTTCAATAGTCGTCAAACCATAAAGGTAGGCGCTACTTCTTTCTGCCACCTTCAATTTTGTAACCAATGGTGCTAGTTTACAAGGGGCATGGAAGTTGGTCAAATTACTGAAGCAATCT
>JANXCD010000266.1 GCA_025060305.1 Armatimonadota bacterium
ATAGAAAGAAGGGAGCAAAAAGTGAAGATGAAGAAGGCTGAGAGTAACAGGCTTGATAGAGCGTTTGGGAAGGTAAGTCAAAAGAAGATAGCGAGCCTTGTTTAGTAGCGCCGATGAGGACGAGAGCGAGAGTAGGAAAGGGAAAAGGGAGATAAAGGGGGGTAGGAAAGAAGTCAGGCGTGTATTGTATATGGCAACGATAGCAGCGATAAGGTTCAACACGATGATAAGGGAATATTATGAGCGATTGGTTGGTCGTGGGAAGGCGAAGAAGGTGGCGATAGTTGCTTGGATGAGGAAGGTATTGGTTATCTTGAATGCGATGATGAGGGATGGCAGTCCGTTTAAGGCAGGTGAAGGGAAAAGATGTTTCCAAATCTCAGGCTAAACATTAAGACAGTTGCTACTTCTGCCAAATAGAGCGTCCCACATTTATGGCAACAGGTGTCTTAACTTTGCCTTACAATTTCAGTCGGTGATGACCGATGCAATGGCAGGAACTTACACCTCGCCAGATTGTTGCTGAGTTGGACAAAT
>JANXCD010000267.1 GCA_025060305.1 Armatimonadota bacterium
GTTGAAGTTCACGGTGGTGGTTTGCCCAACTTGCATCTTTGCGGAGCAATTCCCAACACTCGCTACTACGAGATTTTAGTCATTGATGACCCTAAGGCGGAACGAAAAGAGCAAGGTGAATTGGGCATTGATAGCGAAGGTTATGTTCACATGCCCAAACGACCAGGCATCGGTTGGCAAACTAACGCTAATGATTTGGCAAAAGAAGCCGTTTTGGTGCTGTAAAGTTTGAGAAGCCTTTAACCTATGTTAGTTACCAACGAATTTCAAAGAGCGAAAGCAACTGACTTTAAACGCAAAAGTTTTTCAGTTTAGGCGGGGCAATTAGAGACAAACGAAATCTGCCTATAAACTTTCCATTCACCTAACCATGCGAAAGCGAAGCCCAATTGGCAAAATCCTGTCGGAAATTGCATTCGGATTGCAAAGTGAAATGTCAACAAAAACATTGCAGCGAAGGGAACAGGTGGCAAAATTTTGCTCGGAGGTGCTGAGCGATGATTTGGAGCCTTTTGGTAGTGATGTTAGTTGTTTG
>JANXCD010000268.1 GCA_025060305.1 Armatimonadota bacterium
TTTCCTTTATGGTGGCGGCGCAATTTTAGTTCGTGAGTTGGTTGTGTATTGGCGAAAAGGTTGGCTATCGCTGATAACTTTGGGCGTAGCCTACGGCATTGTTGAAGAAGGGCTGATGTGCAAAAGTTTCTTTGACCCTTATTGGCAAGATTTGGGACCGCTCGGCGTTTACGGACGATGGTTAGGTGTCAACTGGGTTTGGGCACAAGGTTTAGCAGTTTATCATGCTGTCTTCAGTATTGCCATTCCCATCTTGCTTGTTGAACTGGCTTATCCGCAAGAAAGGGGACGCTCTTGGGTTTCATATGAGTGGCTTAGAATTGTTGGGCTTTTGTTTGTGTTGGATGTGCTTTTTGGTTTTTGTTGTTTTCCAAAGCCCGAAGCACCTTACTATCCTTCGCCCTTACATGTGCTTGCTACAATTGCAATTGTTTTGGCTCTGATTTGGTTAGCGAAAGAATTGCCTTCAAGTTTGCCGAACACTTCAATGGCTAATGCTCCTTCGCCTATAAAGTTTGTTTTCCTCGGTTTCGTT
>JANXCD010000269.1 GCA_025060305.1 Armatimonadota bacterium
CTCTCTTGCAATGATAACTTGAATTTTCTGCCTACCCCTATCGCTCTTTGCCTCTCTTTCTCTGATATCCCCTACATTACAAATTCAGGATATTCTTCAGTCAAGACTTTCATCAAATCTTCAAAGGTTTCTAAAGAAATTCCTGTCAGATGACGGAAGAAGGTAGGATACTTCTTTGCTTTTCCCAAATTGGGCATATTTTCTTTCCTTTCATTTGTGTTCGGCGTTCAGATTGGGTTAAAAATGATAGCAGCGTCATAACTAAAAGACTATAACGCAGGAGGTTTAGTGTAATTGTTTCGGTGATCGTCATTTGCATAGCGATAGGTTGGTATTTCTTGGGAAGGGGTAAACCGGAACCGAAATTGCCATCTGGCGTGATACCGCCTGGGAAAAGGGAAGCACCTCCTCCTTCCCTACCACCCGGCGCCAAACCACCCATACCATCAAAAAGTCAAGCCCGGTAAAGGAATTCGGTATTTAGTGAAAACCTGTCCGAAAAATTTTCGGGCAGATTTCATCCGCCCCATTCA
>JANXCD010000026.1 GCA_025060305.1 Armatimonadota bacterium
TTCTTCACCCTTAAGCAACCTTGACCTTGAAATCCTTATGTTCTCACAAACAAAAATTGGGAAACTGTCAATGAAGTAACGAGAACTTAGAGAGATTTGCTGTTTTATCTGTGAAGGATTGATAGAAGATTTGGTAAAAAGTCAAGGAAGCGATGAATTCTTCTTCGTAAAACGGCTCTTTGATAGAATTTTCGGGAAAAGGGTTTGGTCGGTGGACTTGAGGAAAGAGAGGGTTGCCTGATAGTTTGCACCAAAGTATTGATGAGAAATCCAAGCGACGGTTAAAACTTCGCTTTCGCTCATTTGCTGTTGCTTGTCACCTTGCATTCTTTGGCTTTGATGATATCATCAATGATGCAGAAGACGATGAGGATTTCGTCTTTGTCAATTTTTACTTTCATTTTTGCCACCTCCGAGGGTAGAATTTAGAGACTACTCTCGGAGGTAATTTTATCCCTTCGTAGCAAGGTAGCAACTTGGGTTATATACCTACCCCTTTTAGACCGATTTTTGCCTGTTCTAACTTTTTACTTACAGACATAGTTTTTTCTAACTATTCACGGAATTGGAAAACTCTCCAAAATTTTTTGTAATTTTTTACTATATATGTTTACCTGCCATAGTTCATAATCTTCATCTTGTCCAGCTTCAGGATTAAACAAAAAGAAAACATTTTCGTTATCTGGTGCAAAAATTGGGTTTAAACAATATGAATTGAGATTAGTGATTTGTCTTAAAAATTTACCTTTTCTGTCCATTACCCAAATCTCATAGTTGTATCGGCATGTTCGATCTGAGATGAATACAATTAATCGCCCATCCCACGAAAAGGCTGGTTCAGCATTATAACAGGCACTGCTTGTTAGCCGTTTAAGAACAAATTCTTCCTTTTGTGAATTTAACTTTTCTAATAAAAAGATTTCGTGATGGTCAATTTGGTCAGTCTCTGCCGAGAAAACAATTTTTTGTCCATCTGGCGAAAAGCGAGGGGGACTAATCGCATAAAACCCTTCTTTTGTCAAACGTCTTTCATTGCTCCCATCAGCACTAACTACATAAACATCAAAATCGTCCCATCTATATCCACCCATACTATATGGACGATACCAGTGAGCTCTTACAAAAACGATTTTAGAACCATCTGGTGAAAATGAGGGAAATGTGTCCATAAACCTATATTGTGTTACTTGTTTAAATGAACTACCATCAGCCTTTATAACACAAATTTGGGATCCTTTAGACTCTATTTTCGATTTGCGAACATATACGATATATCTGCCATCATAAGAAAAAGAAGGTAAACCTTCCCAATATGAACTTTTTGTCAATTGTATCACTTGTGAGCCATCAAGATTCATGATATAAATATCTCCTAAAGCACTAAAAGCAATTTTCGATCCATCTGGCGAAATACATATTTGTTCAGGAATACGTTGTTTTGAATTAATACCACATCCTGCTAAAAGTAGTATAATACACATAAGTTGAAATATTCGTGTTATCATGTTCAATCACCTCTATTAAGGAGGATGACGTGATGTTCTAAAGCAAAGCAAAAACCATGCACGATTATAACACGATTATAATAAGAAATGCATTCAGAAGTTTTACATTGTCCAACTTCACTATACAAGCAATCACAAAATTCTTTATCACATGGTTGTGTAGGGGAACATTCATTACCCAAAGCGCTTTGGAATACATCCCAGCTTGTAGCCTTTCCTTTCTTTATAAGATCTTGAACATATTTATCATGAGATTTACAACAAGCATCCACTAAATCAACAGGGACATCTCTTGGATCATATGGATCGCCTTTTGAACAAGGTCCACAAAAATTGCCATGGTGAGTGGGAAAAAATCTGCTAATAGTTTGGCAGTAAATCCGAACTATGAAATCAATTATGCCATTTAAACCTGAAGGGTCTATGAGTCTATTCGGATTGTTAGCAGCGTATTCAAACCAATTTAATCTATCCCTGATTGGATCCAAACTCAATTTGCCCCATAATACCTCACCCCAAGCAGCATCAAGGCACTTTGGGTGTCAAGGTAATAGCCATGCCACCCGACATATCTGAAGGTATTGGGGACTTGGGAGTGGGGACTGGTTAGTTCGTTTCCCCATGCATCGTAAAAGTGGGTATCGGGGACTTGGGACTGGGGATCGGTTAATTGCCTCACTGTCCCTATCGCTTCAAAAGAATACCAGTAACTTTGATTGCCTCTCGTCATCGCCAACAATCCCTGCCGTCGTGGTGATACTTCGCCAATAAGTTGCCATTAGCGTCATACTCAGCAATCAAAGGCGCTAATCCAGGCACATCACTTGCCACCAAATCATAAATAAACCATGTCACGCTTTGACCGATAACCTCTTTGTATCTCCTGAAACCCAACCCATCAGTCTTAAAGTTCATCGTAACGCTGTCTTGTAGCTTCGTCATCTTGTCCTCATCATCCCAATAATCTGTCTTATTTTCTCTATATCCGCTACTGCTTGAAGAGCACTTAAAGCCTCCTGTCTTATCCTCTTAACAGAATCTTGGCTTGCTTCTTTCAATAGTGCTTTGGCTTCGGGACTGTATTGTGCTAAGATCGCTAATTGGATAACAGCTTCTAGACGCAACTTACTATCTGGGGAGTGCACAGCTTTTCTCAATAGCCTCAGTTGATTTGTTGGAGTTTCCCATGAGCATAGTGCGCTGAGCAGTTGTGCTTTTAAGTCACTATTTTTCTCCTTTGCAAATGCTGTATAAAGCGCTTTTAAAATGTTTTGCTTTAGAGTAGATGGGCAAGGAACCTCGCCACCTGCTACCCAGAGCAAAGAACTTGCCGCTTTGCGGAGATACACATCATCTGAGGATAACCAACCGCAAGCTAACTTTACATCTTGTAAGGATATTTTCCCAGTATAACTGATGTGCTCTAAAGCTACCGCTCTCACTCTTGTGGCAACAGACTTATCATGGGCTAATATCCTCAATCCATTGACTGCTTGATCAGTCTTGAACTCACATAACTTTGACACAGCCGAGTATGCAACTTCCCAATCTTTACTGCGCGCAGCCATTAACAGCAGTTGCACCAACGTTCTCTTTTGAACTTCACTCTTAGAGTTCACGCTATCAATAACCTGCTCTAACCCTTGTAAGAGTGATTTTGCCCCTGCAGGCGGTGATAATATCCTTTCTCTTAAAGGGTATTGAACATACCGAGTCAGGCTTAGAACCTCTGCAATGAGGACAAAAGCAGAAATGGCAAGAATGAATAGACATATTTGTCTCCTGAATCTCCCTGCCAATTGAATCCACCTCCTCAACGCAAATCACCTCCAGCCCGATTGGGCGGAACATCCTTACAGTGATAATTTGTTGATGTCGTTACCGTCGTCCCATCTTGCCACCAAATTCCCTTTTTGGCAACCCTTTACTCTTGTCTTTCTGACTGAAAGTCTTTCTCAGAAAACACCTTTGTTTGCCAATACAAACTCCATCGTAACCTTGCCACTCTTTGCCCTTCCCTTTTGAAAGTCTTTTCCTTTCTCTCTTTTTCTCCTTAAGGCTTTCATGACAATCAGACCCATCGTCTCTTTGGACACGACTTTCTTAGAGCGTAACGAAACTAAATTGCCTTTTGTCCAGAAAGCCTATGACCCTTTGCAGAAGAAAGGCTCAATAGGTCAAGTTTTGGCTATTGCTTGCTTTCATGCTTTCGGTTTTTGTTTTCCTTTAGGCTTTTGCATCGTTGAAGGTGGCAGGACAGAGGCAATTTTGTCTTTGCTTTCTTCACTTTCTCTTTCCCTTCCAGACATGTTGACCCTTTTGGTGGAAGTCATGACCTACACGGTTGGGCAAATGCATCCTTGAACTTTCTCAAGGAAGGGGATGAGGTGATATGTGACAGCGCATATACTTGTTATGATTGGGAGGAAGAGATGGGGAGGGATAAAATGGAGACCGATAAGGAAGAAAGGGAGCAAAAGGCATGAAGGGGAAGAGAAGGAGAGGTAAAAGAAGAGGGCAAGGAGGTTGGTAGAAACGGTTGGGAGTGTTTTGAGGTTGTATCTTGGGAAGAGGGTTCAAGCGGTGACGATGAGAGGTTTCTTGTTGAAAATAATGATGGCGATTATCAGTTACGATTTGCATCGTCTCTTTTGTCTCATTTCTTAAAGTAGCAACTTGGGTTACTATAATCAAATTGGTCTCGTTTGTTCGCTTCGTTGTTCAGGTTGGGGCAGCATTGTTTTTTCGGTCTCCTTAGGTTCAGGTAGCATTCCAAGTTGGCGTTTGTATTCAAGCAAGCGCTCTTCAACACCGATGGAAGCAGTTGCTCTTTTGATTTCCCTCATTCTTGAATCAATGTCAGTTGAAGCGACTTCAGCCCTCGCTTGCGCCCTTGCAAGTCTTTCTTGGACTTTTTCTCGCATCCTTTCAAGGACATCAGTTGGAGTTCCAACATCAAAGGCAGCCATTGTTTGAGCCAGTTCTTCTTGCAGTTTTGCTAACTGTGCTTGACCGATAAGCCTTTTGGCTTCAGCGATTTTTCGTTCCATCTCACGCTGGTAATCTTCAAGGGCAGCCTTCGCTTGTTTAGATGCTTTCCTTGCTGTTTCAAGTTGCTCTAAAGTGTCTTGCAAACTCTCTTCTGCTTGGGCTTTTGCAGCGATGAGAACTTTTGCCTCTTCTTCATAACCGAGTTTCAGCGCAGCAACTATTTGCCTGTCATACTCATCAATTTGCTTTTGAAGGTGCTCGGCTTGCTGTTGAAGTTGATACTCAGTGGCTAAAACTTCTGCAACGGCTGCACGCAACTTAGGGACTTTCGCCCTTATGTCGTCAATGTATTGGCGAAGAAGTATTTCTGGGTCTTCAGTTCTACGCAACAACGCTCCGAAGAAGGACCTAATGACCATCCACAATCTTCGCAACATCTTTTATCGCCTCCTTAAGAATACTTTTCAAAGTTTTCATTTACGGTGTTGGTTCAGGACGACTTCTGTGGCTTCGGGCTAATTGTTCAAGCCGTCCTGTCTCAGCAAAAAATACAAACTCAGCCATGTTAGTAGCATGGTCAGCAACTCTCTCAAGAAAGTATGCGACGAAAAGCAGGTAAGTTGCTTGTTCCACAAGTGAAGGGTCACTCTGCATGTATTCTACCAACTCATTAAACAGGTTTTCGTAAAGTTCGTCAACTTTATCATCGTCCCTACAAACCTGTATTGCAAGTTCAATGTCTCGGTTGATATAGGCTTGAATAGAATTGTGAACCATGCTTAGGGCTAAATCGGCTAAGCGAGGAATATCAACGAGGGGCTTGAAAAATCTTTGCTTTGATAAAGTTTTAGCGAGTTTAGCGATGTCAACAGCATGGTCACCGATGCGTTCAAGGTCTGTAATCATTTTCAGTGCAGTCCCAATAACCCTTAAATCCCGTGCCATTGGCTGTTGGAGTGCAATAAGTTTCATTGCATTGGTGAAAATCTCAATATCCAAGTCATCGGCTATATCATCTTCTTGAATCACTTCGTTAGCGAGGCTGACATCTTGGTTTATAAGGGCACGCATTGCTTTTGCTATCGCACCTTCAACGAACCGACCCATTCTCAAAAGGTCATCCTGAAGTTCTTGCAACTGTTCTTCAAAAGATTTTCGCGCCACAGTCGCCATTCTGGTTCGCCTCCTGATAAAGATAACTTTTCAAGTCTGTTTGTTAGCCGAACCGACCTGTAATGTATGCTTCAGTTCTTGGGTCATCGGGTCGGGTGAAAATTTTGTCCGTAGGACCAAACTCAATCAACTCGCCGTTGAGGAAGAAAGCAGTGAAATCAGAAATGCGTGCTGCTTGCTGCATGTTGTGAGTCACTATGACAATGGTGTAGCGACTTTTGAGTTCATAAAGCAAGTCTTCAAGTCGCAAAGTAGCAGTTGGGTCAAGGGAAGAGGCTGGCTCATCAAGCAAAATGACTTCAGACTCAACAGCAAGGACACGAGCGATACAAAGGCGCTGTTGCTGACCGCCAGAAAGTTCAAGGGCTGAACGATGCAAACGGTCTTTCACTTCATCCCACAAACTGGCATCCTTAAGGGCACGCTCAACAATTTCTTGTAACTTCCGTTTGTCTTTGATGCCGTGAATTCTCGGACCGTAGGCTACATTGTCAAAAATGCTTTTGGGGAATGGATTTGGCTTTTGAAAAACCATTCCCACTCGCCTGCGAACAGTGACGACATCAACACTGCTGTCGTAAATGTTCACGCCATCAAGGAGAACCTGCCCGTCAATTCTAACGCTTTCTATCAAGTCGTTCATTCGGTTTAAGCAGCGAAGGAAAGTTGACTTTCCGCAACCTGAAGGTCCGATAACAGCAGTAATTCGGTTAGCATAAATGTCAAGGTTAATGTTCCTAAGAGCATGGAAAGAGCCATAGTAAAGGTTCAGGTTGCGAACTTGAATTTTCACATGGCTTGCTTCGCTCCAAATTGCTCTTCGCTCTTCTCTTTCTATCGTTGGCTTGACAATTAGTTCGCCCATGTCTATCCTTCCCTCCAAAGTTTGTTATCTCTGAGATTTTAGCGCTTTTAGTTTCGGCTTGATAGACTTTTTGACGAAACCTTAACAAAAGGTTAAGAAAGGGTGAAGGTCATGTTGGAAGCAACTTTCCTGCACCTTCCTGGAGCAACTCCAGAAATAGAGCGAAAACTTTGGGAGGCAGGAATTCAATCGTGGCAAGATTTCGTGTCAAGATATCAAAGCGGTTCACTGCCTTTTGCTATCCGAACTGATTGGTTGAATTTAATTCAACAATCAATAACTCAACTGGAAAGAGGAAACATCAAGTTCTTTGCTCACCTTTTGCCAACTTCCGAATATTGGCGTCTTTACGGCTCTTTCAAAAGTCAATCGGTTTTTCTTGACATTGAGACGACAGGTTTGGGACTCAAAGATAAGGTAACCGTTGTCGGGCTTTATCACAATGACGAATATGAGGCGTTCATTGATGACTTGAATTTAGAGCGAGTTCCAGAAGTGCTTCGTTGCTTTTCAATTCTCGTCACCTTCAACGGCTCAGAATTTGACATTCCTTTCCTTGAACGAGTTTTCCCTTTCCTTATCCTTCCACCCGTTCACTTGGATGTTCAAGCCCTACTAAAGCGTTTGGGTATTCGTGGCAGTCAAAAAGCCATTGAAGAGCGATTGGGCTTTGTCAGAAGTGAAGAGGTTCGTGGGATGACAGGAGTTGATGCAGTTTTGCTTTGGGAGGCATATTTGAGAGGCGAGCAAAAGGCTCTTGAAAGATTGCTGGAATACAACAGAGAAGATGTCGCCAAGTTGAAGGATTTGATGGACTACGCTTACCGTGAACTTTGCAGACAACTTGGATGGTGGTGGTGAAAAAAATGCGTTTCGGCATTATTGGCGGTTCAGGTTTTATTCAGGCTTTAACTCTCCAAAATCCACGAAAGATCAATGTAAGCAACGCTTTTGGTGAAGTCCGTTGTCTTCTTGGCAAGTTGGCTGGTCGTGATGTTGTTTTTCTTTGGCGACACGGCGAAGGTCATAAATTCCCACCACACAAAATCAACTATCGGGCAAATGTTTTGGCGATGAAACAGTTGGAAGTCAGGTCAGTTTTGGCAACAGCAGCGACGGGGACTTTGAGACAAACCTTGCCGCCTGGAACTTTACTCATTCCCAACCAATTGCTTGACTGGACGAGAAATCGTCCCTTGACTTTATTTGAAGGCGAAGATGCGCCTGTCGTCCATGTGGACTTCACTCAACCTTTCTGCCCAACTTTGAGGCAAAGGTTACTTCAATCGGCTGAAAGTTTGGGAGTTCAAGTGATTGATGGTGGTTGCTATGTTTGCAGCGAAGGTCCGAGATACGAAACGGCTTTTGAGGTCAAAATGCTGGCTCAACTTGGTGGCGATGTCGCCGGCATGACTGCTGGCACTGAGGCAATTTTGTTTCGTGAGGCGGAAATTTGCTATGCTATCGTTGCTATCGTTACCAATTGGGGCGCTGGTCTATCACAAAAACCCCTGACCCATGCTGAAGTTGAGTCAATGATGAAGCAAAAAATTCCCATAATCTCTCAAATCTTTGAAAGCGTCATCGCAAACTTTGAATTTCCTGATTGCCCGTGCCACCGCTCCCTTGATAGTTACGGAAACGATGTAAGACAATGGTTGAAGCAATCTTTTGGATTAATGGCATCAATTGAGTGACGCCCCACACTTTTGGAAGATTGATTTTTATCGTGCTCCTTGCCTGTGAGCAGGACTATTGTCTAAATTACTTCGTGATTAGCCTGCGAACTTTGATGACAAGGTTTAGGGTAAAGGTCATGCCAATACTTCTTTCGCTTCGGTTTCACCCTCGCCCTATTATGCGAATTTGCGTCTAAGGGATTTGAGCAAATTTGAGCCTATCTTTTGCGAAGGTGGTGAACAGAATGTTAGTCAAGAGGTCTTTTGCTGACAACTTTGCTTTAATCCTTTTCGTTCATCGCAAGATCAACACTGCCGTTAAAATCCTTCGCAGTGAAGGTTTGAGGAAATTTTTCCAAACTTTTTGGTTCAAAATCCGTCAACCCATGGTCAAATGGCGAGAGGATTGGGAATATGTTCAAATTGAAGGTTGCGATTATGTCTTGGTTTCAAATGTCAATGGATTTACGATGCTTGTCAAAAGCACAGACGAAGGCATTGGGCGTGAATTAGCCTTTCACCGAATTCACGAGCCAATGGTGACAAAACTTTTGCCCAGTTTCGTCTGTTTGGGTAGCACTGTCTTAGATATAGGCGCTAATATTGGCTACTACACTTTACTGTCTTCGCAGTTGGTCGGTCTAAAAGGATTGGTCGTCGCTGTTGAACCTCATCCAGATAATGTCCGCTTGCTTGAATTGAACCTAAGGTTAAACAGGGTTGAAAATGTCAAGGTTTTGCCAACGGCTGTCAGTGATGAAATTGGGGTTACTGAAATGTTTGTTTCCAGAGGCTCAAATTGGCATTCTTTGCATCCGACGGAAAGAACCAATTTAGGGACAATCTCTGTCCCAATGACAACCATTGACGAGATTGTTTTGCAAATTGGTCGTCCAATTGACCTTATACGCATGGACATTGAGGGATGGGAGATTAAAGCCCTTCAAGGTGCTAAAGAGACTTTGAAGCGTGACCGTCCATCAATTGTCATGGAAATTCATCCTGCCTATATGCAGCAAGGTGAATTGAAGCAACTTCTGACTTGGCTACAATCTCTCGGCTACAAGCGGGGTTTCGTTGTGTTAAGGGTGGACGATTTTCCTTGGGTCAAGCGAGCAAGAAGGGTTTGGGAAAGGACTATTTCAGACTTACTGAATGACAGAAATCTCTTAGAGAGCGGTGAATGCTTCACCTTTCTTCTTGAACACCCCTAAGGATAACCGCCTTCATTCTTTACCAACGCTCTACGCTCAAAAGGGCGACACCGACTCATGTTTTCATTTTTTTCAGTCAGAAAGTCGTTCCTACGTCTTGCGTGTTCTTTCAAGGGATTTGGCAATAGTCGTTAACAGTGATGGCATCAGTCTTTTTTCCTTTGCGCTGTCAACTTGATCATCACTGTGATTTGGAAGGTTCGGCTTTACCTTCCAATTTGACCGATTAGGAACTTCTGCGTCCAAAAGAGACGGCAAATTTGCCGACAAAACTTAAACTTCATGGAGGTGTATTGAACATGCTTAGGCAAACGGCGATTGCAACATTTCTGGCGTTGGTGTCGGTTGGCTTGACATTTGCTCAATCACCTGCAGGAAGGCAAAGAGTGCAAGGAGGTCAACCACCAGAACCACCGAGAGGCGCTCCCAGAATGTTTGCGAGAGGCGGACCAATGACGATGCTTGGGCTTCTACGCAGCCCACAAGTCCAGCGGGAGTTGAAAATCACTGAAGAGCAACGCACGAAATTGCAACAGTTGGGTGAGCAATTGCGTGAAAAGTTCCGAGGGCGCAGTCAAGAGTTGCGTGACCTTTCGCCTGAAGAGCGTGAAAAGCATCTTGAATCTGTTAACGCCGAAGTTGAGAAGGAACTGTCAAAGGTTTTGGACGAGAAGCAAATTAAGCGGCTCAAGCAAATTGTGCTGCAAATTGAAGGTTATGCAGCCCTTGCCCGACCATCTGTTGCAAAAGAAGTAGGCTTAACTGAAGGACAAGCGAAGCAAGTTCGTGAAATCCTTCGTGATGCTAACGAGAAGCGAAGGTCAATCTTCCAGCAAGGTCCGCCTGCTGACCCAAAGGCTCGTTTCCAAGAGATGAGAAAAATCCGAGAATGGGTTGATGAACAAATTGGCAAAATTTTGACTGAGCAGCAAAAGCAGAAGTGGCAGCAACTCATCGGTGAACCCTTCAAGTTTGAATTCCAGCCTTTTGGTGTTGGGAGAAAGTGATAAGAGTTGAATCTGCAATTTGATTTTTGAGCCACAGGGCAAAAAAGAGCCTTGTGGCTCAAAACTTTTGCACAAGCAAAAAATCAACGCAGAAACTTAATCAGCATCAGTATTAAGTTTTGCCAATCTCTCCACTCAGGTGACTCTTCTCTCGTTGGAATTCTGACACTGCATTGAACAACTCTTCCTTTGCCCAATTTACCTGTGACAGCAATCGCATCGCCATTAGCCATCCCTATCACCTTGCCTGATTGTGGTTGTAGTATTAGCACTCTTGTCTCAAATTTGAATTTCTTTTGGTCAATGCTAAATTCCTTGACAGTTCTTTCTCTCAACGCTATTGCAATTTCTGGGAACAAATTTGGGTGAGCACGAAAGCCACAGGCTTCGGAAAGCAAAAGGACATCTCCGCCTTTAGCAACCCAATCTCGTAGAGCCAAAGCCCTTTGATATGTCAATTCCCTCAAGTCATGCAAAGAAGGGACAACTAAAATGTCGGCTGCTTCCCAATACTCTGGTTCAAGAAATTGTAGCGGGAAAGCAGTAAAGCCTTCGGATTTCAAAATCTTGACGAACATATCACTGCCCCATCCTTCGGCTACAACACCGATGATGGGTTTTCGGGTTCGCTTGGTTGTTTTAGGGGGCAGAAGCGATTGAACCAAATTTTGAAATTTTGTAGCGTTGACACCTTTGACAAAAGGACCTCGCCGAATGAAAGGTTTAGTTGAATTTTCAATGTAAACGATATGACCACAAGCCACTAACCGAACTTTTCCTTTAGGGACGCTCGCCTCTCCTATGATGATTGCTCCTCGCTTTACTCTATCGCCACTTAGAGTCGTTTCAGTGATTACTTGCTCAGCGAAACCTTCATGTCTTTCCCACTGTAACTTCAGGCGAACTTCTTTCAAAGAATTTGCAGGTAGCAAGCCAGGCGAGACCGAAAGATGAAAACGAACTTTTTCACCTGCACGATAAACGATAGGTAAATCCTTCAAACGAAAACCGCCACTGAGACCAAAGGTGATTTTTGGCGAGCGATAGGCTGGGTAAGTCGGTTTGGAAGTTGCTCCCAAAGTCAGCACAGAAAGGAAATCCTTAAGTGGGGCAATGTTGTAGGAAAAGATGACAAACCCATCGGCTCCTAAATCACGAGCGATTTTCACTTGCTCAATGAATTGCCATTCATCAGTATGCAAATAAGCGCCAATGCCGATGGCTATCGGGAGTTGTCCGTTGACTTCTAAAACTTGCTCGTTAACTCGCTCATAAAAAACATCGTTTTCAGCAGTGTAGTCCATTGGGCAAACAAAGTCCAAAATCCCCTCACGAACCCAAAGCATCCAGTCTTGCTTGATCAGCGCATAGTAGTAACGATGCCTTTGCCAAACGGCTGCTGAAACGGCTACTTCTGGGCGGGCTTTTTTGATGGCATTGTAAACTCGCCTAACAAGTTTTGTGACATTTTCTCGCTGCCAGTCATCGTATCGGATTTTAAGTGGTCCAAACAAAACTTGTCTTGGGAAGTCAGTTAAGTTTATGCCTGTCTCCTTTTCAAACTCACGCCGTGAAATTTCGCTATAGTCAAAGTTGTAGTGTGGAGTTTCAGGATAGCGAATGTAATCAAATTGGACACCTGCAACGGGGTAGTTAAGCATCTCCATCATTGCTTTGAATTCGTGTTCTTGGTTTCTGGGGTCGCCAGGGTTAAGCCATAAGGCTTGACGACCTTCTGGGTCACGGACCAATCTGCCTTCTTTTGCCATCTGCTCTTTGAGCCAATCGGGCGCTGTCCCAAAGTGATGATTGACACGCCAAGCATGAAGTTCAATTCCATAACGCTTAGCGGCTTCAACAGCATTTTGGAGTTCGTCCAAATCCGCCTGTTCAGCCCATTGGTCACGAGGCAAAAACTGACTTCTGTAAACTACATTTCCGCCTCGCCCTGCCCTGAAGAAAAGGCAGTTGAGATTCGCCTCTTTGATGGTTTTCATCACTGTTTCCCAATCCGTTGGAGCGTAAGTGTGTAGCCACACGCCTCTTATCTCGCCATCACGAGGCTCAAGTGAAATTGCGAGAGCCTTGTGAAGGCGTTCATGTTCGTCAAGCAATTCCTTCAATCGGTTGAACCAAGTCGTCCCGTCGCTGGTCAAAGTTAGCGAAACCTGAGAGAGAGGTTTTTGTAGCAGTTCAAGCGCTTTTTGCTTCCGTTTTTCATCTCGGTAAGGAAGGGAAGCAATCTCTTTGAGCCACCTGTTTCTTTTTTGCATCAAACTTTGATGCCATTCTTGCCAACGATCTTGAAGCAACGATTGCAAAGTGCTTGGAATTGTTGAGCCTTCAAAAAGCCAAGAAGCCAAAAGTTTAGCCTTATCACTATCGGACAAATCTGGTGAAAGGGGTTTGAGCACCAGCAACCAATTGTCTATGCGGACGATTTCATCGTTTGAATTGATGTCAAGGGCTTCCTGCCAATCATGAGTTTGATTGCCGGCAAAGGCAAAAACCACAACTCTGTAAGCGTTTTGCAAGTAAGAAATCACTTGCTCATCAGGTCTGTTAGCGGGCAAAACAAATAAGCCCTTAGCGCCATCAGTCAAAGCAGATACATTGACACGAAGGTAAGGAATTCTCATTCGCCTTAGCCATCTCTCAACATTTTCAACTCGGCGGTTGACAAACCATTGGTTTTCAGTCCATCGGTCATCACGCAAGACAACTACTTGCGACACTGACGGCAACGCAACAAAGGCGATAAGCAAAGAAAGAACCAACTTCTTCATCATCCTATTCGCTCCCTTCCGCAAAAATCAAATGCTAAGATAAGTTTGAACGCTCTTTACTTCAAAGTTCGTTGGTGCTTTGTCCCCATGCCACTGGCTTTAGCCAGTAGTTGATAACGAATTTATGATTTATGAGCCCCGAATTTACTTGGCGATAATGTATTGTAAAGAGGATTTAGGCATTGCTGTGTCGCATTTTCGCTCAACATTTTCCACTCTGCTACATGCTTCGCTAAAGAGTAACAAAATTCTGGCGAAGAGTGTAAAAATTGAATTAGCCCTTTGCAAACTCAAAGGGAACAACGATTAGGTAAAGGAGGCTAAATTCATGCGCTCTTTTCTGATGTTGAGTAGCATGATTTTTGTCGCTGTCTTTAGCCTTTTGACGATGGCTCAAAAAAAACCTTCAGTCTCTTACACAAAGGAAATTCAACCCTTGCTTACTAAAAGGTGCACTATTTGTCACGGCGAAAAGATGGCTGAACATGACCTTCGCCTTGACAGATACGAATTTGTCATGAAAGGCGATAAAGAAGGACCTGTGGTTGTGCCTGGGAAAAGCGATGAGAGCAGGCTGTTTTTGGTTGTTTCTGGCAAAAAGGAACCCAAGATGCCTCCCGAACCGCTAACGCCGCTGACGCCTTCTGAGTTGGAGTTGTTGAAGCGTTGGATTAACGAAGGTGCTAAAAACGATGCTGCAGTTCAAAAAGAAAAACCTAAGCCACCAAAAGGATCAGCAAAAATTGGCTTGCCTAAACCTCAAAGAGTTAAAGTTCAGTTGCCCGCATTAGAAGGAAATCCAGAGTTAGTTGTTGAGTTCGGACCTGTGCCTCCCTTGAGTGCTATCGCCTTTTCACCAGAAAGTAGAACCTTGTTTGTAGGCGGCTACAAAGAAGTTGTCTTGTGGGATTTATCGGAAGCAAAGATAGCAGGGAGATGGGAAATAGACAATTTGGATGGAAGCGTTACAGCATTGGCTAATAGCAAAGATGGCAAACAAATCGCTGTCGCTGTTGGTAACCCACAGCAATCGTCAACTATCGCCATTTTGGATGCGACAACTGGCAAAGTTTTGCGAAGACTCGCTGACCCTAAAGACATGGTTTACAGCATCGCTATTAGTCCAGACGGAAAATGGCTAACTGCCGCTTGCGCTGATAAGATAGTTTATGTTTGGGACTTGAAAGAAGGCAAATTAGTGACAACGCTGAAGGAACATGGTGATTGGGCTTTGGGAGTTGACTTTAACGAGAGCGGAAATTTCTTGGCAACGAGTAGCGCAGATAAAATTGTCCGAATTTGGGAAGTTGGAAGTTGGAAAGTTGTCGGCAAAATGGAGCATCCAGAAACTACCTATCGCATCGCTTTTCAGCCCAAAGGAAATTTGCTGGCAGTAGCGATGGGAGGTGAAAGCGACAGGGGTGTCTGGATTTGGAACTTAGAGAACAAACAAAGAGTGCGAACAATGGCTGGGATGAATCAGCCTGTTTTGGATGTGGCTTGGAGCGCCGATGGAAAATGGCTTGTCGCTGCTGTCGCCGATAACACAGTGAGACTTTACGATGCTAACGGAAACTTAAAAGCAACTCTGCAAGGACATAATGATTGGGTCAATGCTGTCGCTTTTCATCCTGACAATTTAAGATTTGCATCCGCAAGCAATGATGGGACAATCCGACTTTGGCATGTAGATGGGCGACTGTTGGCAGTCTTGATGCAATTGCAAGTCGGAAAAGAAGATTGGCTTGTCATAACACCGCAAGGCTACTTTGCAGGGACGAAAGTGCAAGGGCAATTGGCAACGAAAAACAAAGAATGGCAAAATCATGAACTCGTCAAGCGTGCCATAGCAGGTGAAAAAATTCCTCCAGCACCGTAGATAAACAACTCAAAATCAGTCCCTTTAAAAGGTGACAAAAAAATGAAGCGAAGAAGTTTTTTGCAACTTTTAGCCGTCATAGCAGCGAAAAGTCAGGCTAAAACTACAAACTTCATCGGAGGTGAGCATAAGTTGAATCAAAGAAGCATCGTCGTTGACACAAGTAAAAGTCCAAAGTCAAAACTCAAAGCCATTCCCATCAACGCCGTCAAATTGCAAGACCACTTCTGGCTGCCAAGATTGGTTGACCTTCAGGAAATCACCTTGCCAACTCAATATCAAATCATGGAAGAAACTGGTCGCATTGACAACTTCCGCTATGCTGCAGGAAAAACCAAAAACTCTCAAGGGCTTCGCTTTCTCGCTCCTGACTCCGATGTCTATAAGTGGGTTGAAGCAGCAGCATGGTCACTGGCTGTTAAGCCTGATCCAAAAGTTTACAAACTGATGAACCTTGTCGTTGACGAAATCGCCTCTGCTCAGGATGAAGATGGTTACATACACACTTTCTTCACCTTTGACCGAAAGAAAGAGCGCTGGACAAACCTTAGGGACATGCATGAACTTTACTGTGCTGGACACCTTTTCCAAGCAGCAGTCGCTCATCACCGTGTCACTGGTGAAGACAAGTTGCTCAAAGTAGCAACCCGTTTTGCCGATTTGATTGACAAAGTTTTCGGTTGGGGCAAGAAGGAAGTAACGGATGGTCATCCTGAAGTTGAGATGGCTTTGATAGAACTTTACCGAGAGACTGGCGAAAGGCGCTACTTGGAACTTGCAAAGTTTTTCCTTGATGTTCGTGGTCATGGACGAGTTGGTGGCTCTCACTACATTCAAGACCACAAGCCTTTTCGTGAACTTGAAGAAATCACAGGGCATGCTGTCAGAGCACTTTACTTGAATGCTGGTGCTGCTGACCTTTACGCCGAAACTGGCGATGAGACTTTGATGGTGGCACTGGAAAAAATGTGGAAAAACTTGACAGAAAGGCGAATTTACATAACAGGCGGTTGCGGTGCTCGTTACGAAGGTGAAGCCTTCGGGCGAGACTACGAGTTGCCGAACGAAAGAGCCTATGCTGAAACTTGTGCTGCCATCGCCAACATTCTTTGGCAGTGGCGGATGTTTTTGTTGACTGGTGAAATTCGTTTCATTGATGTCCTTGAGCGTTCACTTTTCAACGGAGCGCTTTCAGGGATAGGTTTAGATGGCAAATCTTACTTTTATGTCAATCCCCTTGCAGACAGAGGTTATCATCGTCGTCAGCCCTATTTTGAGTGTGCTTGTTGTCCACCGAATATTGCTCGTTTGCTGCCGATGATTCCAAGTTTCCTTTACGCATTGAGCGACGATGCGATTTTCGTTAACCTTTATGCTGAAAGCCTTGCGAATTTGAATTTCAAAGGTGTGCCAGTAACCATAGTTCAAAGGGGTAACTATCCTTGGGACGGCGAAATGGAGTTGCAAGTTCAAAGCGAGAAGGCAGCAAAGTTCGCTTTGAAGATTAGAATTCCGCAGTGGTGCTCCAAAGCAACTGTTAGTTTTGATGGTCAAGCCATTGAAGTAGAAGGTGGCAATTATGCGGTTGTTGAAAGAGATTGGAGCCAAGGTGGCAAAGTTCAACTTTCCCTTGAGGTGACTGCTAAATATGTTCTTTGCCATCCTTTCGTTGAGTCAAGTGCTGGTCGTGTTGCGATTGAAAGAGGACCGCTAGTCTATTGCCTTGAGCAAGTTGACAATCCTGAAGTTGATGTTTGGTGTGTCGGAGTGAAGACAGAAAGACCGCTTGAGGCTTTTGAGAAAGTCATCGTTAATTTGCCCGTGATTGCTCTTGAAGGTGAAGGGGTAGGTTTTGATTTGAAGGAATGGGATGGTGTTCTTTACCGACCTTTGAGGCAAATGGAGAAACGCTTTCGGAAAATTCGTTTTAGGGCTGTCCCCTATTTTTCGTGGGCAAACAGAGATGCTGGAGCAATGACAGTTTGGTTGATGAGATTGTAAATGGCTTAGCACCTTTGTTGGGCATATGCTGGACAAATGCCAAATGAAATTCCAGACAGGCAACAATCTTCCCACTGCTTAATTTCGGTGAAATTTAGAAACGCATGAAATACGCCCGCAACTTTTTCGTTTTGGCAAAGTCTCATCATTGAGACGACCACGAGCCTTCATTAAAGATGCTTGTTTTCAAGCCAACTTCATTATGGCGTCTTTAATGCGGTCATGTTGCAAGCCATTCACAAAAGTTCGGAAAATTGAAACACGGTTTCAGCGTTCACAAAATTTAGCGACCTTCAAAGGGCACAAGGCAAGCGTAAACTTGGGTAGTGCCAGAAAAATCGCTGTCGTAAATGCACCATTTTTCGTCGGCGCTCCAAGAAGGATGAGGATGCGTCCACTGAGGACCGTAGACAGTGTCCACTTTCGCTTCCATCCAAGAGAGCGCCCAATCTTCTTT
>JANXCD010000270.1 GCA_025060305.1 Armatimonadota bacterium
GTTTTTGAGCGACGAGCAAATAAACGGCGTCGTAGTAACTCACTCGCCATCGCGAAGATGCGTTGAAAACTTCTTGTGCGCTCCAATCAACACCACGATGGTGGACGATCAATGCTTTCATAAGCCTTTGAAGGGCAAGAAAGATGATGAAAGGAGATGCCAACAAAGGTCTTCCTTTTGTGAAAGCCTCAACCAGACCGCCCAAAACTTCATCTTCAAATCGGTCGGGAACATGACCCTGCAAGCGGCGTGTGAGAATGTCTTGTATCAACAAACGAGCGCTCTGTCTTATTTCCTTTGGCTCGTCCAGCAAAACGAGCACCAGAAAGACGGATGCGTTTACGACGACTTTTTGCGTGGTCGTTTTTGTCTGCTGTTCCATCCTCTCGCCAACTCCCTCCGCTTGAGCAAATCATTTAAGATGCCTTTGCCCTTGATGGCGAAATGCTCATCCCACCACTGCCAAAACTCGTTCCAGTCGCCCCTTCCTTCTTGCAACTCCATTAACTTGCGATCCAACTCTGCAACT
>JANXCD010000271.1 GCA_025060305.1 Armatimonadota bacterium
TGATTGTGCCAGAGCCCTTTCAGGCACATTCAACTATGTTGCTACCGTTCAAATAAACTTGCTCTTCGCATCTCAAATTGCTCGTTTGGTTGTCAGGTATCTGGTAATGCCAAGACACCTTGAATGTTGCTTGAAACCCGTCGCCGATTGGACGGCTCAAAAACTGCCTTTTGTCACTTTTCACTGATGCTCAACTACATCCCCGATTGGAAAGCAAGGGAAGATGGGCAACTTTCTTCCGTTGCTTAAGTTCAAAAGCGTCTTTCCCTTCAGGTAAGCGGAAAGGGGTCGTTCGGCTCACTGTTTCCCTTTCCCAAAAACGAAAAAGCAAAGGTCGCAACGAAACAATAGGGAAACGAAGGCGAATGCGATGATAAGTTTCGTTGACGATCACAAACCTTCGTCCATTGATTTCAAACGCTCTATACTCAAAAGTTTGTTGGTGCAAGTGAGTGTGTGAGTTGTAGATGAAATCCACCTGCATAATGCAAAGGGATAGACCAAAATCTGCCTGTAAGTTCAACTCCGT
>JANXCD010000272.1 GCA_025060305.1 Armatimonadota bacterium
TATTGCCTTCGGTTCTCGCTACCATGTTCCCATTCCCATCCCAATCATATGCTACTACGCTCCCATCTGGCTTCACATAAAATTGTAGCCTGTCTGCTGCATCGTAAACATAGTCCGTCCTTTGTCCATTCCAAACTTTCGCCAACCTGTTCCCTGCCGCATCATACTCGTAACTTACCGTGTATCCGTAACTTCCCACCCTCTGCTCACTTACCAACCTAAACAAAGGGTCGTAGTTGTAAGTCACCACACTGCCATCACCTTCAATGACATCACTGACCAACCCGTCAACATTGTAGCCGTAACTCAGATAACCCAAAACTTGCCCACTGCTCCTCTTGTGAGCAATTTCAACAACTTGCCCCGATGCATCGTAACTTATCGTCTCAACTGTCCCATTCACATTAACTTGCTGAACCAAATTGCTTTCTTCATCGTAAGCGTAACTTGTCGTCCCTGCACCATCAACAAACTGAACCAACCTTCCTGCAGAATCGTAAACGAAACTTGCCCCAGAACCTGTCCAATC
>JANXCD010000273.1 GCA_025060305.1 Armatimonadota bacterium
ACCTAACGAGTGGATTCATCGCTTCTCAGACCGAATCTTGCTGCTTTACCTTTGGGATGTTTCGCCACGCAACTCTGGGTTGGCTTGGTGGCGAAAACATTGGCACGATTACCCTGACGAGCAATTTCCAGGCAAAGGCAAATTGGATTTTCAAGGGTTAGCAGATGCCCTTAAAGTTAGTGGCTGTAACGCCCATAAAGTGATTTGCTTGCACGGGACAGAAGATTGGAGCATCCTTCAACTCCAATCAAACTTGCAGACTGCTTTGCAATTTCTTCAAAACATAGGTTTAGCATAAAGATGCTGCAATGGCTGTTCTTGATAAAGGGAAATCGTTGACGACTAAAAGCAGAATTTTTGCTGACCATGAAATTAACTCTTTTAGCCACAAAGCATCACCTTAATGGCTCAAAATCGTTGCAAAGTTTGATTTGTGAAGTTCAGTTTTGTCGTTTTACTTTGCACTTTGCGCTTAGTTTGAGGCTCCTTGCTTTGCTCTGCGCTTCATTATGAACCAAAAAACT
>JANXCD010000274.1 GCA_025060305.1 Armatimonadota bacterium
GCGGAAATGGCGGATTTCATCTTCAAGTTCCTTCAAGCGGTCAAATTCTTCAGGCACAATTGCCCACCAGTCCAACACACGGCGGAGCAATCTCAGCGTGTTGCCATGTCTTTTTCCGTCTATGTAAAATTCGTCTGGCTTTGTTAGGCTTTTTCTCAACAGCATAAGTTTTGTCGGTTCAGCATCGCACAACATCATCAAAACTCGGTCATCAGTGGCTTCCACAAACTTTCTCATGTCTTCCAACTCGTTAGGGTCAACTTCAAATTTCGCCACTTTTTTCCGCTCCGCTAAAAATTGCTCTGCTAACTTGTAAACAGGGATAAGGAGTCGGATGTTTTCTTTCTTGACTTCAGGGTTAACTTCAAACAGAGAAAGTTGATGCTCGCCTGTTTTCGTCAGTTCCTGTTTCAAATCTTCAATCACGGTTTGCAGTGCTTGTCGGTTTGTTCCGAAGATGAACAAAGTTTCTATCGGCTGAACCTTATCCTTCAACTGGTCAAACATTCTTTT
>JANXCD010000275.1 GCA_025060305.1 Armatimonadota bacterium
GAAATGCATGACTTATTGCTACAAATGCCCATCATGGCAGAAGTGCATCCTTTGTCGCTCGCATTTTTGCCTGAAGATGTGAGAGTGTTTGAGAGCGCATGGCAAATGGTGGCAGAGTTGGATATGCCTATATCGCAACCGACGAAACCAATGTTAGCCACACAAATTGAACCGAACTTGAAGCACCGTTTGCCAGCCGTTCGTTGCAACCATGACCCTTTGACAACAGAACTCAACAAAGTGCTGCTCAAGCGTTACGATTTCATCAAGCAGCACATGCTTTGTCAGTCACAAGTGGCGGACGAAATAGTTCGTCACGCCGATACAGAAGCAATTGCATTGATGATGGTGGACGGTCTGTCCTATGCCGATTTGAAGCAGCATGCAAAAGACAAGTTAGCCAACACCAAACCTGTTCTCGTTGACGGTGTGTCCGTAACTGAACAAGGCATGGTTCGTGTCATCGGCAGTCCACCATTGGCGAAACGATTGTTTGATGCGGGTTTCCGTC
>JANXCD010000276.1 GCA_025060305.1 Armatimonadota bacterium
CCTTCATGCTTAGCCATAATTCATCGCCTCCTTAATGCAAAAATTTTATCATGGTGACTAAAAAAGTCAACTTTTTCTGCGGGTTTCATCTTTAGGAGACTTGAGCGCCTTGGACTATGGCTTTCGCATACACTGGAAAAATGGGCTTAAATCTTGAGTTTTGGGTTCGTTATTCCGTCCCCAAAGGTTGCCAAAAAATTTCAAAAGCCTTGTTAGCGTCAGGGCTTATCTGCGATGGTCGTTTTTTTTCAAAATCCACCGCCCACAAAGGGAAACTCTAACTTCCCTGTTCAGCCCTTAATTTTCGGAAATTGTCTGATTTCAACAGCAAAATTTTGGGCTAAAAATTATTCTCTGCCTTCACGGAACAATGCTCAAAAGACAAATTACCATTCAGCAGCCTAAAGCAATTTGAATTGAGCGAAACGCTCTATGCTTGGAAGGTTATTGGTAGGAGTAGGTCTGGTGAAACCTGTCTGAAGAAATTTCTGGTAGGCTTTTACTGCCCCT
>JANXCD010000277.1 GCA_025060305.1 Armatimonadota bacterium
CCCTTCACGGCTTAAGGCACGGGTTCGCAAGGCTTTGGTTACTTCTTGGTGGCGATGCCTTTTCCCTTCAAAGCCTGCTTGGACACACTTCCAGCGAAATGACGAAACGATATGCGACTTTGTGGGGTAGGGACTTAAAGGAAATCCATTCGCAAGTTTCACCAGTAGACAGGTTGCGTCTTCCATCAGTTAAGTTGACTTTTTGAGTTGACTTGAAGGCTTAACGCTGTCAGTTGGCACGACATCGCTACCAATCAGACACCTTTCACCGCCATCAGGCAACTTCAAGGTGATTTCAGCACCACTTGGAGCGTCCACTAAAGCATCGTGAACGATAGCACCAAGCAAGATAAGGTAGGCAACGAAGTCACGCTTCAACTCCTAAGGTCTCAGATACTTTCCTTATGCCCAAGTTTCTGAAAGTCATGACCTTAACTATAGTTTTGCATTCTCTAAAAACTCAAGCAAATCATGGGATTTTGGGAAATTTTTCAGCAACTCCAAGTCGCA
>JANXCD010000278.1 GCA_025060305.1 Armatimonadota bacterium
AAGGGAAGAAGTTGATGAACCTGCATTGCGAGGTTTGGTTCGTTACCTGCTTCAGGGTGGAGTGCACGGGGTTTTCGTTTTGGGTTCAACGGGCGAGTTCGCTCACTTGACAGATGACGAAAAGAGGCGGGCAATTGAAATTGTCGTTTCGGAAGTCAACGGCAAGGTGCCGGTTTTGGTCGGTGTGGCTGAATCGGGGACGAAGCGGTCAATCTTCTGGGCGAAAGAGGCGAAAAAATTTGGGGTTGATGGGGTCGTTGCTGCCCCTCCTTTCTACTACCCGCTAACTGAGTCGGAAGTGGAAAACCACTATCGGGCGCTCGCTTCCGAATGCGAGTTGCCCATCTTGCTTTACCACATCCCATCAACGACGAAGATTCGTTTCTCCGTTGACTTGGTTGAAAGGCTTTCAAAGTTACCGAACATCGTCGGCATCAAAGACTCAACCGGCGACTTGTCCTTCGTCTTCACCCTGATTAACTGGATGCGTGACAGAAATTTCGTCGTTTT
>JANXCD010000279.1 GCA_025060305.1 Armatimonadota bacterium
GCTAAGCGGTAGTTGATTGCAGCAGCAACATAACCTCGCCTTGCGAACAATTCAGCGATAGTTCTCAACTGTCTTTTGTCGCCACTTCTCCAAGCGCCACCGTGAATGACCAAAACTGCTGGTCTTAAATTTTTGCTTTCTCCTTTGGGCAAAAACAAATCAAGTTCGTTTCGCTCGTTTGAGCCGTAAATTAGGTTTTCCTTCAACTCAAAGGGCTGCACCTTTTCTGAAACTTGCAACACAGCCAAACCCATCAAACTTGTCGTAGCAATTGCAAGCAAAATCAAAAGCCCAATTGTAGCCAGCCAAGCCCGCTTCATCGCTTTTCACCTCTCTAAGTCCAAATTTGCACGACAAAAAGTTTGACGCTATGATTGAAAGCGTGTCTGTTGGCTATTGACATTTCACTTTCACTGTGCTAAATTCAAATCCGACTTTTAAAATCCAATTACTCAACAAGGAGGGGAAAATTGATATGGCGGACTATGCTCGCCCAGATGTGTT
>JANXCD010000027.1 GCA_025060305.1 Armatimonadota bacterium
GTTATTCCGCCAGACGAAGCAAAGGAAATTTTTCGGCAGCATAAAATCCGATATGCCCTTGAGACCGACTTTGAAAGGTTGGCTTCCGAAAGTCAATGCCAGTTGCAACGCTATGGCAAAGTCGTTTTTCAAGTTGGCGAAGACCGAATTTTCAGATTGGACTGGTGATTTATGCCATTAAGGAGGGTTGGCAAATGCCGAGGTGGCAAACTTGGGTTCAGCAGTTTAGTTCCTTTTTCGGGCTAATTCTTGTGAGTTTCGGAATAGGCATTGCTGTCTATCTCAAGACGAGTGAAAACTTGTTCTTCACCAGCGATAACATTTTGACTTTGCTTCGGCAAGCCTCTTTCAATGCCATCATGGCTGCAGGTGTCAGTGTCGTTATCGTCACAGCAGGGATTGATTTGAGCATCGGTTCGGTTTGGGCTTTATCTTCGGTTATAATGGCTTATGTTTGCGTCAACATGGGTTGGGATTGGAGGCTATCGGTTTTGATCGGTCTCAGCGTCGGTTTGATTTGTGGGATTATCAACGGCATGGGAGTCACAGTGCTGCGAATTCCGCCCTTTGTAGCGACTTTAGGAATGATGAGCATCGCTCGTGGACTCGCGGAAGTCATCACAGGTGGTTTCCAAATTTCAGGTTTGCCTGACGCTTCCCTTTGGTGGGGTCAAGGCGATGTTTTTAGCGTTCCTGTCCCTGTCATCGTTGCGTTGGCAATAATTTTGCTAACTTGGTCATTGCTCAAGTTCACAAGGCTCGGTCGCTACATTTATGCTGTTGGCGGTAACGAATCGGCAGCACATCTTTCTGGTGTTCCAGTCCGATGGGTCAAAATGTTTGCTTACGCTTACTGTAGCGCATTGGCTGCTTTGGCTGGACTACTTGCAACAGCAAGAATGGGTTCTGTTCGCCCATCAGATGCTTTGGGCTACGAGTTGGATGCTATTGCTGCTTCGGTCATTGGCGGAATAAGCCTAATGGGTGGACAAGGTTCGGTTTTGGGAACTGCTGTTGGTGCTTTGCTTATTGGAGTTTTGCGCAACGGAATGGTTCTGCTTGATGTCTCCGCCTTCTGGCAAAAAGTTGTCATCGGGATAGTTATCATCATCGCTGTCGCCCTTGACTATCTCGTTTGGAGAAGGCGCTAAAACAATTTTCAGCACAATCTTTACTGTAAATGTTTTTGACCTTTAGCCATAGTCGTTGACAAAAATTGGGAGCAGGTGAAAACTGCCTAAAATTTATGAGCGAATTTCATCTGTCCTTACGATGCAAATTTTCGCTAAATAAATTTGACGCTTGCAAATTCTTCATTAATCATTTGCTAAAGCCAACTGCGTGGATGTAAAGCGCCAACAAACGAAGTAAGAAGCCTTTGCTTTGAGTTGGTGACACATACAGACAACAAAGGAGTGAGATTTGATGCTTAGGGGTGAAAAGTGGCTAATCTTCGTCTTAGTCTTTGCCTTTCCGCTTCAAGGTTTTGCAAGAACTGTCAAGGACGAACTTGGCAGGTCGGTCAATTTGCCGAAAGAAATTCGCAGGATTGTTTCGCTGTCGCCAAGTAGCACAGAAAACTTGTTTGCTATTGGTGCGGGGCATTTGGTCGTCGGGGTTACTTCTGCCTGCGATTATCCGCCTCAAGCCAAAAAGTTAACTCAAGTTGGAGACTTCATGAAGCCAAGCCTTGAAAGAATTGCTGCGCTTAAGCCCGATTTGCTCATCGTCGTCAGTTCAACAATACCGAAGGCAATCGCCAATGAGTTGCAATCAAAAGCCAAAGTCCCAGTTTTCGTTTTTCAATTTCAGACAATCAGTAGCGTTTTGCATGGGCTTTTGGTTTTGGGCGAATTGACTGGGCGAAAGCAACAAGCGCAAAAACTGGTTCGCAATCTTGAAAAAAGGCTTAAGGCTATTGAACTTCGGTCTGCAGGCAAAATTCGTCCCAAAGTCGTTGTGGAAATTGCTCCACCACCTTCGCTTATGGTCGCCGGTCCCAAAAACTTTATTGACGATGCAATTCAACTTGCTGGCGGAGAAAATGCTTTCAGCGATGCTCCACGCCCTTTCCCTCTCATTAGCCTTGAGACTTTGGTAGCCAAAGACCCAGATGCTTACATCGTCCCTGTCAAAGGCAAGACAAACAAGCAAGTGCTTGAGGAGTTTAAAAGAAGGTCAGGGTTTGAAAATTTGCGTTGCGTTCAAAACGGTCGTGTTTATGCCATTGACACTGATTTGATTTTCCGTCCGACGCCTCGTTTGATTGAAGGCATTGAAAAACTCGCACAAGTTTTGCACCCAAAGTGAAGAACCAGTATGCTATGGGCTTTAGACCATAGTCTTTGACGAAAGGTAAAGGCAAGCAAAACCTGCCCTAAATTTGTAGGTGGATTTCACTTGCCCCTGCAATAGAAATTTTCACCGAATAAATTCGGCGCTTACCTTGTTCATCATTAATTGCTGGCTAAAGCCAGTGGCATGGATTAAAGCACCATATTGACGTACAGAAAAATGGGCACTATAATATGAAAAACATTTTCAAAAACAAACAATCAGCCCATGAGGGGCAGAAAAGGAGGGATTGAAGATGCGTCGACGCAGCAACAAAATCTTTGCTTCAGGGCAATTTGACCTCAAAAAGCAAGTTCGTGGGGGTTTCACGCTGATTGAACTGCTGGTAGTAATCGCCATCATTGCGATACTGGCAGCAATTCTGTTCCCTGTGTTCTCAAGAGCAAGGGAAAAAGCGAGAAGCACAAGTTGTTTGTCCAATTTGAAGCAGGCTGGGATGGGAGTTTTGATGTATTCACAAGACTACGACGAGATTTTTCGTGGTTGGCGTGGATATGTTCTTCATCCCAACACTCACCCCTGCAACCTTGAAGGCAGTGGAGTTTGGTTTCATCATCTCATCCAACCTTATGTAAGGAACTGGCAAATTTTCATTTGCCCATCAACCCTTTGGCAACACGGTAGAGATTGTCTGTGGTGGACGCCAAGTGCCAGACCATACGGGACAAGTTACGCCTTTAACTGCCCAGTATCAGCGGCTATGGTGTGGGATAGTGGCATAGCATTTGCTCAGATTAGGCGTCCTTCCGAGTTAGCCATGATTGCTGATGGAGTTTGGGGATGCATGAGACCATGGAGACGAGGCGGTGGTGGCTGTGGCACTGATTACATTGAACCACACACAGGTGGCGTCAATGTTGCCTGGTTTGATGGGCACGCAAAGTGGATTTCAAGCCAAAGGTTCTGGGCTCGTGATTATGCTACAATGTGGAATTACTTGCCTTGGAGCAACAGTGAATCCTTCCCGCCATATTGGTAATGGTGATTAGGAGTTAGGCAGTTAAAATGTCAGGGCGGATTTAATCCGCCCTGATTTTTTGCAATGTTTTTTCTGTAAGATAGAGCCTTCAAACTTTGCTCAATATCTTGCAAATTGTTCCGCCACACAAAACTTCTTCACCTGTTTCATCATCGTAAAAGACAGCGATTTGACCTGGCGTTACTGCCCACTGGGGTTCGTCCCATATCACCCTCACTTTCTTTTCGTCAATAATTTCAACCCAAGCCAGACCCTCAGGTGACTTATATCGGTGCTTGACCTTTGCCCTAATCCTTCCATTAGGCACTTCGCCGCTAACCCAATTTACTGCTTCAACTATTGCCTCTTTCGTCAAGACCGAATCCCTTCGCCCGACCACAAGGGTGTTAGTTTCGGCATCAATCCTAACGACATAAAGTGGCTCACCTGAAGGGTTGCTGATTCCTAATCCATGTCTTTGCCCGACTGTGTAAAAAGCAACTCCCATGTGCGTACCGATGACTTTACCGTCTTCAGTGACTATCGGACCCATCTTGACCAAATCGGGGCGAACCTTTTTGAGAAATTCTCGGTAATCATCAGTGTCAACGAAGCAAATTTCTTGACTGTCAGGCTTGCTGTAAACGGGCAAACCCATTTGCTTTGCGATTTCACGAACTTGTAGCTTCGTCAAATTCCCAACAGGCAACAAAATTTTTGCCATCACCGATTGAGTGAGCATGTAAAGCACATAACTTTGGTCTTTGTTTTTGTCAACCGCTTTGAGCAATCGGTAGCGTCCATCATCGCCTTTCACGATTCTCGCATAATGCCCTGTTGCGATGTAGTCGGCGTCTAAGGCTTCCGCTCGTTGCAGGAAAAGGCGATATTTGACGAACTCATTACAACGAACGCATGGGTTAGGCGTTCTGCCACGAGCGTATTCGTTGACGAAATTTGCCACAACCGTTTTGGCGAAAAAGTCAGTCATGTTGAAAACGAAGTGGGGTATGCCCAACTTGTTAGCGACCCTTCGTGCGTCTTCAACGGAATCAATACCGCAGCAAGCCTTGGCGTGCTCTTGACCTTCGTTTCCTGCCCACAAACGAAAAGTCACACCTATGACTTCGTAGCCTTGCTCTTTTAGCAAGGCTGCAGTCACTGAACTATCAACTCCGCCACTCATCGCCACTATCACTCTCTTTTTTCGCTTTGGTGGCAGAGTGGCTGGAAGGCTCAATGGGCACTCGGTCATCACCGAAATCACCTCAAAGTAGCAAGTAACTTGATAGGCTAACTTTTTAGCCTTCACTTATTTTGCCATAGCCAGCATGACAAAATTGGCAATTGGTGAACGAGATGGAACAAAAGTTAGTTTTAGCAGAGGTAGAGAGGAAAGTTGCCCTCGGATTGAACTTAAGGTCAATTTTGCTCGGTTTGTTTCTTATCCCTATCAACGCTTATTGGGTCACAATGATGGAACTGGTCAGATATGCAGGTCACCCAAGCAACATTGCACCATTTGCCAATGTCATTTTCATCATCTTAGTTTTGGTTTGCTTGAACCTGATTTTGAGCCTTCTTGGTAACTTCACTCGCTCAAATTGGCTGAAACCCTTCAGCGTTGCAGAACTGCTAACTGTTTACTTGATTTTGTCAATTGGGACCGCTTGGGTAGGACATGACGGCATCCAAGTCTTGATGCCACAAATCGTCTACCCTTTCAGATACGCTTCGCCCGAGAACCGTTGGGAGGAGTTGTTTTTGCCGCTTCTGCCAAATTGGCTTTATGTCAGCGACAAAACCGCCATTAGGAACGCTTACGAAGGCGGACATTTGTTCTGGCATCCAGAAAACTTTCGCCCTTGGATATTGCCTCTCATTGGTTGGGGAAGTTTTTGCGTTGCCCTTAGCCTTTTGATGATTGGATTGAGCCTTTTGGTCAGAAGGCGTTGGATGGAAGAAGAGCGTTTGACTTATCCTGTGCTTTACTTGCCGCAAGAAGTTGTCAAGCCTGACAACCCGATTTGGCATTCAAAGCCTTTTTGGCTCGGTTTTTTTGCTTCCGCTTTCGTTGACATCCTAAACGGTTTCGCCACCCTTTACCCTTCCATCCCTTCAATCAAAGTTAGGGTTTGGCATTATGACCCTTTGCTCGCCTCACTTTTTGTCGGCTACCCTTTGGAAGCGTTGCGTGGGACGAGAATGAGTTTCTACCCCTTTGCCATCGGTTTGGGTTTGCTTTTGCCACCAGATTTGCTTTTGTCGTGCTGGGTCTTTTACTGGTTTGAAAGGCTTCAAAGGCTCATCGGTTTAATGGTCGGATGGACTCAACTTCCGGGCTACCCATGGACAAATTTTCAAGCCTTTGGAGGCTACGCTGGCATCGGTCTATTCGCTTTATGGGTGGCAAGGAAATCCTTTAGTCAAACTTTGATGCGCTCCATTCAAGGAATTGACAAAAATGAAAAATTGGGATTGGCAATGTTTGTCTTGAGTTTAGTCTTTCTGCTAATTTTCGCAAAGGCGATGGGAATGAGTTTCACAATAGGCACTATGTTTTTTGCCATTTATTTGCTCTTGCTAATTTCAATCACTCGCATAAGAGCCGAGTTGGGACCTCCAGCACACGATTTGCATCATGCTGGACCTGACGAAGTTCTCATAGCGATTTTCGGACCTCAAGGTTTGCCAAAGCGAGATTTAATTGTTGCCAAGTTGTTTTATTGGTTCAACAGAGCATACAGGAGTTTGCCTTGCCCTCACTACCTTGAAGGCTTGAAAATCGCTAAAGACCAAAAACTGCCTTTCGGGAAAATGACATCAGTGATGATTTTTGCAAGTTTGATTTCAATCTTTGCTGCTATGGTGGTTCATGTTTACACCTTTTATGCTTATGGCATTACAGCAAAATTTGTCGGACCAGCAATTGTTGCTTTTGGCGGTGAACCTTTTTGGCGATTGCAAGGGCTTTTGGCTTCACCGCCACCACCAAACCCTTATCCTGTAAGGGCGATGGTAGCAGGGACTTTGTTCACTTTCGCTTTAATGTGGTTGAGAGCATCGCTAACTTGGTTTCCTTTGCACCCAGTTGGATACGCCATCTCAACCAGTTGGAGCATGAATGTCCTTTGGATGCCTTTGTTCATCGCTTACTTAGGCAAGATGGGCATAATGCGTGTTGGAGGTTACCGCGCCTTTCGGGAAACCGCTTTACCCTTTGGAGTCGGTTTAGTTTTAGGCGAATGGACAATAGGCAACCTTTGGCTAATTTACGGCGTGGCAAAGGGGATTCAAACTTACGCTTTTTGGGTTTGAAGTTCTCGCTCTTTTCTGCAAATGTTTTCAATGGGCATTGTTATACTTTTTTGGACTTCAGCCCAAAAATTTCACTGAGCAAATCTTTACCTTCTGGCGCTCAAAATTCCTTTTCGTGGCAACTAACTGAATTAGCAAATTGTTCCCACAATGGTTCGTGTTCAGGGGCGATAAGACCGACGGCGAGATAAATTCTGTTGCTCTGTTCACAATTCCACAGCCGACCACGAAATTGAGGGAAAGGATTGCCTGTTTTCAGACGGCGCAAAAAAACATGGAGCGGGCTTTTGGCTCTTTTGTCTTTGCCAATCAGTTCTATCCCTTCATGTCCATTCAAATTTTCGGTGCGATAGTGAATTTTGAACCGCTCAACAGTTTCTTTGCCCAGAACTTCAATGGCGAACTCTTCTAATTTTTTGTCCTTGAGCAAGACAGAAGCAGGACCGTAACGACTGACAGTCATCTCGTACTCGCCCAATTTGAAATTGAAGCAAATTTTGCCTGGCATAATTTCGCCTTTGCTCATGTTCCATCCTTTAGGCGCTTCAAACTTAAGTCCATAAACTGACCATGTTTCCCAATCGCCATCGGAATGGTCAGAAAGCGATAGGAAAACTTGCTTTGCCCATTCCTTGACAGGTTCATGCTCGTATCCGACGACTTGAGCGACAAGGGCTCGCCTGCAATCTTCACAGAACCACATCATGCCGTAACCGATAGTGCTTGATTGCCACATGAAATCTCGGACATTACGCTTAACCTGCTTTCGGCTTACGATATGTATGTTCTTGCGGACAGTAACAGGTTTACCTTGTTTTCGGAGCATTTGTTCAAGGCTCTTTAGGTAGTGCTCAACTTGCTCGTCCAAAATAACTTTTCCTGCTGAGACAAGCGTCCATTGAATTTCGCACCTAATCACTCCGTCTTCTTCAAAACGCAAGTAGCCATCAAATCTGTTGCCCTTTGAATGAACCAAATCCCAATTTTCTGGCACAAAAAAAGTCAATCCCATCCAACCGATGAATTGAAGACCTTTGACGGCAGGCATTGAAAAGGACCACTCCTTTGTGACTGAAGCATTTCCTTTCACGCAATGCCAAGCAAAGAAAGGGCTTGACAACTATGACTTGACTTTGAAAGTCACTTTGAGCACACCAAATTCTAAAACATCGCCACTTTTGAGCGGCTGCATTTGGTTGGGCGGTATGAACTGTCCGTTTAGTTTTGTTCCGTTAGTGCTTTGCAAGTCTTCAACGAAGAATTGGTCACCTTGCTTAATGATTCGGCAATGCTTGCGTGAAACGCCAGCATCGTAGCCTCCATGAGGAGTCAAGTCAACATCTGGAAACACTCGGCTCACTGGGTCAGCACGACCGATTAGGACTTCTCCCTTTGAGAAATCAAGGGGCAATTCCGTTCCTGTTTCTGAGATGATGAGAACAGCAGGAACTACTATTGGCGGTGCAACAGGTGGCGGTTCAGCAAATGTCGGAGTTGGTCCTGCTGGCGCAGTTAACGAAACACCGCAGATTTCACAAAAGCGAGCATCAGGTGGATTTTCGTGCCCGCAAGTTTGGCACTTAATTGCACCAACGGCAGGCGGTGCAACTTCCTTTGGCGGCATTTCTGGCTCAACTTCTGAAGGTTTCAATTCGGCAGGTGCAATCTCTGAGGATTGTGCCGCTGCTTCTGTCAAAGATGCTCCACACTCGTCACAAAACAAAGCACCATCAAGGTTTTCCATTCCGCATTGAGGACACTTAATTGGCATTGTCCTTCCCTCCTACCTTAGGTTAGCCTTGTGCCATTTATAGGATGCCACAAACTTGTCAAAATAGGTGCATAGGTTTCAAAAGGCAAAATTTTGAAACAGGCAATTTTCCATCAAACTGAGAAGGTCACTTTATGCCGATAAAAATGCGAGGTGACTTAGAAATGACAGGAAGTCATTCGCACCAAGTTCACCGAACTCATGCAGAGTCAGTGAAATCCGTCAAATGCGCTGTTTTGACGATAAGCGACACAAGGACAGAGGAAACTGACATAAGCGGTCAACTTATACGCAACTTTTTGGAGTCTGAAGGTCATTTTGTGACAAGATACCAGATTGTTCGTGACAATGTTTGGCAAGTTCGCAAAGTTTTGATTTCTTGGCTAACTGACGATGAAGTTGATGTAGTTATTGCTACTGGCAGCACCGGTGTTTCGCCTCGTGATGTCTCTATTGAAGCCATTAAGCCTTTTCTTGAAAAAAACCTTGAAGGTTTCGGCGAACTTTTCAGGTTTCTGAGTTACAACGAAATCGGAAGTGCTGCACTGATGAGCCGTGCCTTTGCTGGAGTAGCCAACGGAAAAATCGTTTTTTGCTTGCCTGGTTCACCTAATGCATGTCAACTTGCTTTGCAAAAACTCATATTGCCAGAACTGCGTCACCTTGTTTGGACTGTGCAGGGTCAAAGGGCATAACAAAAAATTTCAATCCCAATTTGTAACCCTGTGAATTGAAGAAAACTGGCTTAAAAGCGAGGGATAAACGATGGAAAGAGAGCCGAAGTTGAAGTGGTATGAAGGCTTGACAAGTTACCATTGGCTTGTCTTGGTTGTGGCTGCTTTGGGTTGGGCTTTTGACACGATGGACCAGTGGCTTTATGTGCTTGCAAGGCAACCTGCTTTGATGGAACTTCTCAATGCGGCACCTGAAGACCCAAAAGTGGCTTATCACGCTGGGCTTGTCCAAGCCATCTTCATTTTTGGTTGGGCGACTGGCGGTTTTTTGTTTGGCATCGTTGGCGATAAGTGGGGACGGACAAAGACTATGATCGTCACGATTTTGCTTTATGCTGGCTTCACTGGTTTGTCTGCTTTGGCTCAGAATTGGCAACAATTTGCCGTCTTTAGGTTTTTTGCTGGTTTAGGTGTCGGTGGCGAATTTGCTGCTGGTGCAGCGCTTGTCGCTGAAGTTTTCCCACCCCATGCTCGTCCGATGGCTTTGGGCATAATGCAATCGGCATCAGCCTTAGGAAATATGATGGCTGGTTTTATTAACTTGACAATTGGCGCTCACCCTGATTTGGGTTGGCGTTGGGTTTTTGGCGTTGGAGTTTTGCCTGCATTGCTCGTTTTCTTCATTCGGCTGTTTGTCCGTGAACCAGAACGATGGGAACATGCTCGTCAAGCAGCGCTGTTGGGTAGAACACAACTTGGCAACATAGCCGAAATGTTTGGTGATCCAACTTGGAAGCGAAACACACTTGTCGGAGTTGGATTGGCTGCTGTCGGAGTCATCGGATTTTGGGGTATCGGAACTTGGTCGCCTGATTTGCTCAGATTGGTTTTGAACCCGCAAAATTTGCCCGAACTTAGATCAACAACAGAACGAATGGTCAGCATTGCAATAATGGCACAAAACTTTGGGGCATTTTTTGGAATCTTGTCTTGGGCATGGCTTTCGGAACGGATCGGTCGCAAGGGTGCTTTCGTCGCTTCCTTCTTAAGTTGCTTCATTGTCGTTCCCTTGACATTTTTCACAACCCAATCTTTCCTACATGCACTCATTTTGTTCTCTTTGATGGGCTTTTTCACCACGAGTTTGTTTGGTGGCTATGCAGTTTATTTCCCAGAACTTTTCCCAACAAGACTTAGGGCAACAGGAACTGGTTTTTGCTACAATGTTGCTCGTTACCTTGCAATTGCTGGACCATACACTTTCGGACACTTGCGTGCCCTTTTTGGCATAAGAATGGCAGGCACGATCCTATCAGTCATTTTCCTACTCGGGTTAGTGATTTTGAAATTCGCTCCTGAAACGAAAAACAAGCCTCTTCCTGATTGAAACCTAACCAAAATTTGCAGTCAGATTTCATCTGCTCCTACGAGGCAAATTTTCGCCAAATAAATTCTACGCTCGTTTTCGCCATCAACGATTTGCTAAAGCCAATAGCGTCGGTAGCAAAGCACCAGCAAACTTTGTAGCAAAGCAGTCTTTACAAAGCCAAAGAGGTGAAAGCCGTGAACATATTAGAGGCAATAACAGACATGCTCCGCATCACATACGAACAAGGCAAATGGTCTAACGGACAGCGTTTTTTCGTGCAAGTCAGAGCGTATCTTGGCAACCAAGTGCTCATAAGACTTTACAACATGGAAACAGGCTTGACTTGTGACCGAATTTACAACTTGTCAACAGGCAAAGTCGTTGACGAGAAAGAAAGAGTTGCAAGGTGAAGGCAACCAATTCAACTTCCGCTTTTACCTTTGGAACTTGACCTAAGCCACCAAATTATCAAAGGGTTAACGAGCCTATCGTAAAAGAACGCTGCAATTGCAAAGGAGAGTGTTAGGATGTAAATAGGTGTTGGTGCTACAAAATTGAGAGCAGCAAGCAAGAAAGCAACAGTCATCCAAAAAACTCCAACTGCAACGAAATATCTTGGTGGCAACCAGCGTGAAAAGAAGCACTCAACCAGCCAACTCAATCTCAACCAAGGAAAGAAAATTGCCAAAGTTTCTTTGGCAACTTGGTTGGCAATAAAAGCGTCAGCATCAACGAAATTCAAAGTCGTCAGGTTTTTCGCCATCAGCCGAAGGTGCTCAATTGCACGCTTTCGGTCGCCAAGTTTAACAAAAGCGTGAGCCAGTAAAGCGTGGACTATAGAGTCGTTTGGTTGTCGGCGAACTAATTTGCTAAGCAATTCAATCGCTCGGTTGAGCCGCTCAGGATTTGGTTTGCCTGAAAGCCAAAAATGAGCCTGCGCCCTTTGAACTTCCCATCGGTCAGAAAATTCTCTTTCAGTTTCTCGCAAAATTTTTCTGCCTTCATCCAATTTGCCTTGCAGGCAAAGCCAATGAATTTTCTGTGAGCGGTAGGCAGGAAAACTTGAAGCAAAATAACGAGCACGGTCAAAGGCTTTCGCTGCTTCAGAGACTTTACCTTGACGCAACTTGACAAGACTAAAGGCAAGATAAGCGAAAGGATTTTCAGGTGCAAGGAAGACTAACCTTTGAGCGAGTTTTTCTGCACGCTTAAGGTCTCTGATAGAAACAGTGGCAACAAACACGCCCTTAACGAATTCGTCATCAAAATAAAAAGCCGAGCGTGGAAATCTTCTCAAAAGTTCTGCCTCTTTGTGCCAACCTTGCCTTTCCAGTTCAACAGTGATTTCTTCAAGTTCTCGCTCCAGTTTCATCACCATCTTTCGCATAGTGGAGTTGGCTGGCAATATCAAGGGTTTATCCCTGATGAAAGTTATAGCATACTGCGCTGCTATTTACTCAAAGTCTTGTTGACGCAATCTTTTGAGTAGGGCTATTGACTTACTGAATTTTGTCAAGCCAACAGGCTTGACTCTTAATTTTTGCGAAAGGGGGTTGAACGATGCTTTATGGCATCATTCCGCCTTTGGTGACTCCTTTTGACGAAAGGGATGAAATTGATGAATTTGGTTTGAGAGCAGAAGTCCAATTTATGCTCAATTGTGGCGTTCATGGACTTGCCATTTGCGGCAGCACTGGCGAAGGTCACACCCTCTCGCCCAGTGAAACTCGTCGCATCACCGAAATCACCATTGAAGAAGTCAAAAATTGCTCATCACGAATTGAGCATAACGAAATTCCCATCATCGTCGGTATAATCGCCAATTCAACTCGCCAAGCACTCCAACATGCTATTTCCGTTCGGGATTTGTCTGTTGCTGCTTTGATGGTCACTCCGCCTCACTATCTTTTCACGCCCAACGAAACTGAGATGTTCGCTTACTTTCACACAATCGCTGAAGAGACAGGTTTGCCAGTTATCGTTTACAATGTCGTGCCTTGGGCTTATCTGAGTGCTGACGCTTTGGTGAGATTGATGTCAAAAACCTCTAAGGTCATTGGCGTTAAGCAAAGTGCTGGCGATTTGCATGCTTTGGCTTGGCTCATAGCGAATTTGCCTGAGGGCAAATTTGTTTTGACTGCCGTTGACGATTTGCTTTACCCAAGTTTCCTTCTCGGTGCTCACGGAGCAATTGCAGGAATTTGCACGGCAGCACCTAAATTGAGCCTTCAACTTTGGGATGCCGTCAAATCAGGTGATCACAAATTAGCGTTGAATTGCCATCTTAAGTTGCTGAATTTATGGCGATTCCTTAACGCTCCAAACTTTCCAGCCAAAGTTAAAGCAGCGTTGATTTTGCAAGGTGTTCCTGTCGGTTGTCCTCGTCGTCCGTTGCAACCGATAAGTGGTGATGAATTTGACCAACTGAAAAAAGTTTTGCAAAGCGAGTTGTGAATTTATCGCAATTCAACTATTTGCTTTTACTTGCTTCATCTTTGTTTGAAAAGCCGAGCCAAATCTATCAACAGTCTTCAAACGAAAAGGCTTAGATACTCCTTGCCTTTGATGAAACCCAACTCTCTCGGAAATGCTTCATCTTCGTGCTCAATTGACAAAACTCCGTCGTAGCCAATTCGCCTCAGTGTTCCGATATATCGTCCCCAATCAATCACGCCATAGCCAGGAATGACATAACGCCACCAACCGCTTTCGTAGTTACCAAGCCATCTTCGTTTGTGCTCGTAAATTTGCGTGTCTTTGGCGTGAGTGTGGAAGATGCGATCGGCAAATCTTTCAACTGCTGCGATGTAGTCAATATCTTGGTGGACGAGGTGAGATGGGTCAAAGTTAAGTCCGAAGTTTGGATTAGGCACAACTTCAAAGAGGCGCTCAAAATGATGCATACCTTGAAGGTTAGTGGCAAACCAGTTTTCAAGGGCGATTTTGACATTTCTCTTCTCGGCATATTCGCAAAGGGGGATGAAAACCGAAGGTGCATCTTGCTCAATCGTTTCAATTTTGTTTTTGCCTGGCAGTGGAAAACCTGAAAGAGTGCAAACAACGGAAACTTCAAGGACTTGCGCTGCATCAATGACAATCCTTAGTTCATTCAAAAATGCCTCCCGCTTTTGTAGGTCTGGCTCTAAAGGGTTACCATAGCGAGCCAAACTGGTGATTTGAACTCCTGTGCCTTTAAGTAGCCTTTTGATAGAACGACCTTTGTCTTCCAAAACTTGAGATGCATCAACATGTCCATGCCCTACTCCTGTCACGACTTCCAAACCGCCGAACCCATTTTCAGCGGCGAACTTTACCACATCCTTGAAAGCCACATCCCTAAACGGCGCTGTCAAAAAACCAATCAACACATTCGCCACCTCCTTGCAACTTTCCAAACAGAGAGATTGATGCTACAACAAAGCAGGAAAAAGTTTAACAGGTTTTTGCAAAGAAAAGCAAGAGGCAACTCGCCACCATAAGTTAAAAGAGAACCCTGTTGAACGCAACAAGCAAAGCGCAAAGTTCATTCCACCAAAGAAGCAGTTTTGGGCGGGCTAAATAACGCTTTTGCATATGCTGGTGGCAAATCCTTCTTTGCTGTGAAGCCATGTTGTTTTAGAATTTTTTGACCTTCACTGAGGGCAAACTGAAGGAACAAATCTGCTGCCTCTCGGTTTTTTGTCGTCTTCAAAATCGCAAGGGGATTGGCAGTGATGACATTTTGCTCTGGCGGAATTGTTACAACTTCAACTGCTGGGCGGACCCAAGGGTAATTAGCGATAGCATCCCAGTTGATACAAGCGTCAATGCCACCTAAACGCAAAGCGTTTGCCAATTCGGGAGCGGTCATGGCACGAAGCACAACATTTTTGTGAACTTCTTCCGTCAAGCCGTTTTTGCGCAAAATTGCTTCACTGATTTCGCCGATAGCGCAAGCCTTCGGGTCACCTAAGCCAACTTTGATGTTGGGTTTTGCCAAATCCCTTAGCGACTTTATGCCCTTTGGGTTACCTTTGCGAACCAAAATGACAGGAACAAAATAACCGATGATTTCACTTTTGAGCACATAACCTCTTTTTTGCGCTTGACGGACATAAAACTCCTCGCCAGGAAGGAACAAATCACCTTGCTGGCTAAGAATGATTTGTGCCAAAAGACAATTTGAACCTGTGAAGTTGAACCTAACAGGCACACTGTATTTGCGCTCAAATTCCCTTCCCATCGCTTCAAGTGGAGGGCGAAAAGCAGCGCCAGCATAAACAAAAAGCGGGCTTCTATCACTAAGTTTTGTTTTCTTGGTCTCTTCTTCAACAGGCTCAAATCCCCACTTTATCCAAACTTGGCGAGCCTGCTCAGTTTGAAGAAACTTCAGGAACTCACGGGCTGCATCTAAATTTTTGCCACCTTTGACTAAGACAGCAGCAGCGTAAATTGGCTCATAAAGGTTTTGAGGAATGGTTTGAACGGCAGTCAAGTCATGTTCAATGACTGGTGGTTTGTCAGGAATGTAACTTTCCATCAAACAGGTGCGATACAAGATTCCAACTTCGCCTTGCCCTTTCTTGAGTAACTGTTTCGCTTGGTCGGGAACTTTGGGCGTGAAGATTTTGGGGTTAACAGCATCCCAAATTTTTGCAGCCTCAAGGGCTTGCTTTGCTCCACGACCTCCCGAAAGTTTGAAGGGGTAAGTGATGACCCTTTTGACTTTCGGCGAAACCAAATCCTCAAGCCTTTTAATGCCTGCAGGGTTTCTTTTGGGAACAACAACAGCAAGTGGAATACGAGCACATTTGACAATGCTCCCTTCAATGAACTTATCTTGCTCAGCCAATTTAGTTAACTCAAAGGTTCCAAGAGCAAGAAAGATGTCTGGAGTAGCGCCTGCTTCAAGTTGATTGAGCAATGCAATTATGCCAGTAACATTGGGGCGGAATTGGATATCGGGATTTTGCTTTCGGAACATTCTGGCAAGGTCGCCGTAAGGTCCAGCAAGTCCACAGGGGACAAAAATTTCAATGACACCTTTAAGTCGTGGCTCTGGTGAGAAACTTGTCTTTTGGGCGGTTTCTTTCTTCTTTCGTTCAGGTTTCGCCTTTTCTTTGGGCTCGGACTTTTTACCGTAAATCCTGTCCACTTCCTCGGCTACAACTGCTTTAAGTAATTCAAAACTCCAACCCATCATTTCTGGTCGGCGCATGAAAGCAACAGGTTTACCTTTATGGGTCAATTCCATCTTTCCGCCGATGATAAAGCAACCGCAAGAGAGACCACGCTTTCCAAATTCGTCAGCACCTTTCGGCTTTGACCAATCGTAAACGATAACTTGAACTTTGCCAGGAAAAGATTCAGCAAGTTTTTTTGAGAACTCCAAAACAAACTCGTGACCTCCTGACCCGATTGGGTAGAAGGCCTCAATTTTGAGTTTCGCCTTTGAATCACCATAGGTTATTCGCCAACCTTCGTCTTTGATTGGCACAGAGGGCTTTTTTGACTCTGATGTTGTCGGTTTCTTTTGCTGTTGTGTTTGAGCCGAGACAAGCAAAATTCCTGAGACAGCGAAAACAAAGAGAAAAGCAAAAATTAGCCTTCTCACTTCCATTCACCTCCGAAATGACTTTAACCCAAAATTATGGGGCTTGCGCAGTGGCGTTGTTTTGTAGGGGCAGACGACAGTCTGACCGAAAAACCATCACAACAATTCAACAAGTCAGGCATAATTTCATCTGCCCCTACATCCAACTGCGTAACTCCCCAAATGAGTATATCCGTTAGCCTTAAACGCTTTGATCGGCTCTGTTGTTCCCTTTTAGCATCAATCAAGTTGCTGACCTTACTTAACTTTGTGGCAATTTGTCCATTGGCGCTTTGCGGATTTGCTCTAAAGCCCTAAATGCTGGGTCAATGCCTACGGTTGACATCAACAAACCGACAATTGGAGCAACGAACCAAAGGAAGCCACAACTTCCAAAAGAGATGCCAACGACCACTGTCATCAAACCAGCAAGCCCAAAGGCTTTTCTTCTGCTCCATTGTTGACCTTGACGAGAAAAGGATTGCTGCGGCTCACGAAGGGCATCAACGATAGCGGTAGGGACAGCGCCCATGACCATGATTGCGATAACGAGTGTTCCCATCGCTGCGATTATCACCAAAACAGGCGTCAAGAAGAGCCAAAGTTTGAGCAAGTTGCTGCTTCCGCCACCGATTAATCCGCCTACGAAAAGCCACAAGATTAAGCCCAACCATCTCAATTGCCACCACCAGCCGCCGTAACGCCAACCGTTGACAATCGTTTTGCTCGGCAAAGGCGTTATTAACCACTGCCACAATTCGCCCGTTTGGTGCAACTTGCGCAAGTAGTTGTGAACCGTTGTGTAAGTTGCGAACCAAAAAACTGGCACGAACACCAGAGCAAAAGCGACCAACAAAGCAGCACTCAGCGGCGGCTCTGCGAATCCAACAGTGAAGGCTGCAAGATAGGGCAACCAACCGTAACGCCAGCGAGTGACCGAAACCATGTGTCTGAAGACAGGATTTTGGCTGCGAGCAATTAGCATCTTTTCAATCGCCGGCAAAACGAAAACGAATTCGCCAACAAGGTTAACGAACCCGATCAGGCGAACAAAGAAATTTGTCTCCAGCCGAAAACGCAAATTCAACTCCGCCGAACTCAGCAAACGCCAAGCAATCGCAAGCGAAATCATGCGAATCGTTGGCGCAATCGCTGCAGTCAAAAGCGAAATAGTTGGCACAGCGATTGAAATCAAACCGCCAACACGAATTGGGTTGAAACTTG
>JANXCD010000280.1 GCA_025060305.1 Armatimonadota bacterium
CCATTTTCGGTGGCAATTTTAACGGTTTCCTGACAAATTTGCAAAAGCCATGTGCCACTTCATTGACGCTTTGGAAACAGACAAAACTTTCCTTTACATGAGCAAAGATTAACGAATCTTAGTTTTTCTAAAAATTTTAATAATTAATAAAGACAAACAAATCGCGACAATAATAACAATGCCAATAAAATACTTCTTCTGGAAAGTAACCTTTATAGAGTTCTTCAATAGGAGTTCTTTAAGACCCATATACTCATCGACAACAAAGACTTCACCTGTATGTGCATCAACGCCAACCCGCCATTTGGTTGGATTTTCTGCGTCCCCAAATATATCCTCATATCCAGGCGCTCCGATTGCCTCAACATAATCAAAAGCATAAAGTAACCGTAACCCGCTTGTCTGAGTTGCCCCAATAATTAAACCGTCAGGTAAATCTGAGAGGTCTGGGGAAGACATAACAGCATTGGCTTGCGCTGCTCCTAATCTCAAAAACTCTT
>JANXCD010000281.1 GCA_025060305.1 Armatimonadota bacterium
AGCCATGAAAATCACCTCCTTTTGAGAGTAATGACCTCATAGTTTGTGCCACCAACACACTTTGAAGTAAAGAGCGGAAGTTCATAGTAAAGAGCAGAGCATTTTTGGGAGTCCGCTTTCGGTTATATTTTGCATGGGCAAGTCGTAATATAATAGTGGGGAATTAAATCCAGAAAAGGAGGTAGAAAAAAATTGGGTAGAGTGAAAATTGAAAATTGCATGGCTGATATAATGGTTTCCAGGGGCAGGGCTTTAAAAATTTCTTTGATGTGTATGCTTCTCTTCAACTTTATCGCTATTATCCCTAAAACTGCTTCCGCAAGTCCAATCGTTGATGTTGAAGCAACTGTCACTTATGTTGCCCCCGTTTACTCCTACAGTTACACTGTGAAAAATCTTGATACTTCTACTGAAAATGTCTGGACTTTCAGTTTGTATTTTCCCATCCCTGTGTTTGATATTGTTGCTCCAACAGGTTGGAACTTCGATACAGATTTTTC
>JANXCD010000028.1 GCA_025060305.1 Armatimonadota bacterium
CAAAACCTTGACGAGTTTGTCTTTGTTTTCGGGCTTGAGTAAATCGTCAATAGTTCCAGCGGGGAGTTTGGCGAAAGCGTCGTCAGTTGGGGCAAACACTGTGAAGGGACCCGGTTGCTTGAGGGCATCCACCAAATCTGCTGCTTGAAGGGCGGCGACAAGAGTCTTGAAGTTTCCTGCCTGCACTGCGATTTCTACGATATCAGCCATAGTAAAGCAACCTCCCTTTCTTTGGATTTGAGGCTGAACGGCTTATTTGGCTGAGATACGACCAAGCCAAAAGACAAGCCCGATGGCGATAATGTGGACGATCCACCAACCAATTCGCAGGAACCGAAAGGGCTCCGGCAACTGCACATTCTTCACCTCCTTCGTCCTCGCTTCTCGTGTGACAGGCGCAATACACCTGTCAAAGGTTCATAGAGAACGAAGCGGTGAACCGCTTCGTGCCGGGGCCCCCTCGTCGGAGGTTGCTTCTCTTGAGGCGAGTGGCGAGGGGGAGGGCTACTCGCATGCCCAGCCGTGAGCCAGCGTCTCCACCTTCTCCCACTATTGAACTCGTCTCTTCACCTCGCTAAACTCACGACCGCCGTAATTATAGCCAGCGAAGTTTCGCATGTCAATACTTGCCAATACCCTTTCAAACTTTTTGCTTCCGCATGAAATTCATTTGAAGTTCGTTTTGACTCAAAACCAGTTTCGCTCTTCAATAAATTTCTTCGTTCGCACTAAAACTCAAAACAAGTCTCGCTCCTTAATGCAAATGTTTTGGTAACCGTTTTCCCAAACCATGCTATGGGCTTCAGCTCGTAGTCGCTGAGGAATTTTTGAGCGTCGTCTTTAGAAGGTGGAATTTTTCGCCGAATAAATTTGGTGCTTGTAAATTAGTCGTCAACCACTGGTTAAAGACAGTGGCATGGATACAAAGCACCAACAAACTATGAAGTAAAGAGCGACAAGTCAAATTATTGTCAAGAACGGAGCATGTGACAGCAAAGTTGAACGAACAAAAGATGCTGCATTTGGAAAAGCCTATTTTGGCAAAGTTAGGTAAGTTGGCAAACGGGTGTATGCGCATCGCAACGACTTGGGACAAATCCTACAAGCGAAGAAACTGAATTCAAACTCTTTGTGGGGCAAGTAAGGGCAGACGAAAAATCTGCCCAATTATTTTCTTGGACAGGTTTCACCTGTCCCTACAATTTTGTGCAAATCCATGTAGGGTGGGCAAAGTCTGACCGAAAAAATTTTGGATAGGTTTCATCTGTCCCTATGAAAACGCTAAATGCGCAACTTCCCTTAGGTTGATGACAGGGACATTGGATAGATTACATTCGCACCGAATTCACTGCTTAAACCTTAATGAAATTGGATTTCCGGTCTCCATTGACTTGTAGATGGCAACAGCCAAAGCCACAGCAGCACGCCCGTCTTCGCCTGTGATTGCTGGCTTTCGGTTTTCAACGATTGACTCAACAAACTCACGCAACTCCCTTCTCACAGGATTTTCTGTTGACAGTTCTTCAGCCTTGATAACCTTCTGCTCCCTTTCTGTCTGGACAACCAATTTGCCATTCCAAAACTGCGGGAACAGCAAACTTCCTTTCTCGCAATCGGCACGACCACCGTAATCGCCGGCGATAGAAACTTGACTTGTGTGAAGTATTCCCAAAGCACCATTTTGGAACTTCATCACAACCAGAGCGCAATCAGGGTAATCGCAATCTGAATGCAAAAAGTTTTCACCCATAGCAAAAACGCTCTCAACTTCACCACCAACCCAACGGAGGTAGTCAAGTTCGTGGATGTTGACTTCCATAAGCGCACCGCCACTCGTTACTTTGCTTTTGCGCCAATCCTTTGCCCAAACTCCAGTGAACCAGCCGCCCAGTCTGTGAATTGTCAAACAGAGCAATCGCCCCAATTCGCCACTTTCAACAATTTCCTTAACTTTTGAGTGGATTGGGAAATAGCGCAGCACTTGCCCAACCATCAATTTGACATTCTTTGCCTGGCAGGCTTCAATCATTCGGTCGCAATCTTCAACGGTCAGAGCCATTGGTTTCTCGCAAAAAACATGCTTTCCTGCTTTCGCTGCAGCGACAGTTTGCTCGGCGTGCAAATAAGGGGGAGTGGCAATCAAAACAGCATCAATGTCGTCACGCCCCAGAAGTTCATCCAAGTTTGTCGTGCTCCAAATTCCAAATTCTTCAGCGAATGCTTTTGAAACATCATCAAAGGCATCACAAGCAGCGACCAACTCCATTTGCTCAATTGTCCGCAACTGTGTTGCCAAACTTTTTCCCATCACTCCGCAACCTACAAGCCCGACCCTAACTTTGCCGTTTCGCATAGTCCAACCCTCCATTCAGCACAATTGACTTCGGCTTTCTTTGAAGATGTCTTTTGTCAAGCGACCTTAACTGAACATGCTGTCGGCTTCAGCCTATAGTTTTCGGCAAGTTAGCCGAGAAATCCAAACTGTGAACTTTAGCCCATATCCATTAACTTCGCAACAACGATTTGCAATGTTGGTTTTGGCATGTGTTTTTATTGACGAACTAATGAGCGCCAACTATACTTGGCGAAACTGGTAGATGAAATTCGTCCGCAAAAATCAACTTCGCTGTTTTGCGGTCAAGGTGCTCGCAAAAGTTTTGCCTTTTCCCATGCCCTTTGCCTAAGTTCAGGGAAAGGAACTTGACTGGCAAAATTTTCGTAAAGGTCTATCGCTTCGTTTCTCTTACCTTCACGCAGCAACTTTTGAACTTGCTCGTCTGTTTCAGCCCAAAACTTTTCGGCTCTTCGGCGCAAATTTTTTAGAACTTCTTCTGCAATTTTGCGCTCTTGGTAATTTTCGCTTTGAGTGAACTCTGTTGCAATCTCGTAGGGCTGGATGAAAAACTTAACTTGCTCAACTCGCCTTGACAAATCAGAGAGGTAACGCCATTTTGCTTCCCTATCGCTAATGAGAATTCCAGCGACACAAGCAGTAAGCCAACTGGCAAGTGCGCCAGCCCACATAGCCTTTAGCCCAAGTCTCGCCAAATCTGCTCGCCTTTCAGGCGCAATTGCACTTATCCCTCCAATTTGAATTGCGATGCTTCCAAAATTTGCGAACCCGCATAAAGCATAAGTTGCAATGACGAAAGTGCGTGGGTCAACATTGTCCTTCAAATCTGCCAATCGCACAAAAGCAACAAATTCATTGGCTGCAACTTTTATGCCCATCAAACTTCCCATCGTCAAAACATCTTGCATTGGCGTTCCAAGAAGGAAAGCAAGGGGCGCAAAAAGGTAACCGAACAGCATCTCCAAACTGAGCAACGAACGACCTTGAAGTGGGACAAAGTGAGCAATTACAGTTTTGTCAAGCCAGCCGAGAAAAGCATTAACCATGGCAAGTAATGCCAAAAATGCTACAAGCATAGCAGCAACATTGAAAGCCAATCGCAAACCGTCGGCTGCTCCCACTGCTGCTGCATCAATCAAGTTGGCGGTCGTTCGTTCAAAAGTCACACGAACCGTTCCTTTGGTCAAAGGTTCTTCTGTTTCTGGCTCCATTAGTTTCGCCATCACCAAAGCCGCTGGCGCACTTATGACCGAAGCAGTGAGCAAGTGTCCAGCATCAATTCCGAAAGCGACATAAGCAGCCATCACGCCTCCAGCAATTGTTGCAAAGCCACCTGTCATCACTGCCATCAGTTCGCTTTTTGTCATTTGAGCGACATATGGACGGACGACGAGGGGCGCTTCGGTTTGACCGACAAAAATGTTTGCAGCAGCACTCAAAGATTCTGCTCCGCTCGTTCCCATCGTCCGAACCATGACCCAAGCGACAGCCTTAACAACCGCTTGCATCACTCCCAAATGGTAAAGGATGCTCATCAATGAGGCGAAAAAGATGATAGTCGTCAAGACACCGAAGAAAAAGACCAATCCAATGGGTTTGCCATATTGAGCCATTAAAGTTTCATGAGCAGGATTAGTTGGGTTAAGAGCCAAATGACCAAAGACAAAAGCAGCGCCATAGGTCGTGAAACCCAGCAAAGTGTTAATTGCCTCTCTCGCCCAATCAAAAATTTTCAAGCCAATTGGGGTTCGCAAAATGAACAAAGCAAAAGCAAATTGTAGGGCAAGCCCCCAAACGACAACACGCCATTGAATGACTTTTCGGTTTGACGAGCATAGCCAAGCCAAAATCAAAAATGCCAAAATCCCAATTGCACTAATAGCCCTTTCCATGCTCATCACCACTTTCGCAAACTTTGATTTTGAATTACGCTAAAAGGCAAAAAGAAAGGTTTGACTTTCACTTTCGCAGGAGCGGGGAAAACTTCAACTTGCACTTGTCAGAAAATTTTAACCTTTGCAAAATGAACTTGTCGGATTTATGCCAAAGGCTCGTAGGCTAAAGATTTGAGGCAATATTTTTTGTAGCGCAAGGAGGGAAAAAGTTGTGTCCGCAAACTTAAGCAAAAGGGGTAGATTGTTCGTTATCTCTGGACCTTCTGGTGTCGGCAAAGGCACGCTCGTAGCCCAAGTCATGAAAAAGTTGCCCAACTTGAAGCGTGCAGTTACTTACACAACTCGCCAACCAAGACAAGGTGAAATTTCGGGCAAAGATTACTACTTCGTCACTCGTGAAGAATTTGAGAGGCTAAAACAAGAAGGAGCATTTTTGGAATGGGCTGAAGTTTACGGCAACTTTTACGGCTCGCCCAAAAGAGAAGTTGAAGAAATTTTGTCAAAAGGACACAATGTTCTACTCGTCCTTGATGTCCAAGGCGCTTTGACTGTCAAACAGGAAATCCCTGAAGCGTTGCTGATTTTCATTGCACCGCCGTCCCTTGACGAATTGAGGCGAAGGATCAAGGCAAGAGGCACTAATCCGCCTGAAGATATTGAGAGGCGAATGGCGAAAGCCCGTTGGGAGATGGAACAAGCAAGCAAGTTTGACTACATACTTCTCAACGACGACCTTGAAGAAGCAATTGGCAAGTTGGTCAAATTGATACAAAGTTCAACAAACGAGATAGGAGTTGCGCAGTTAAATTCAGATGTGGATGAAATTCGCACGAAATGTTGATTTTTTGCAACGGTCTTTTAAGTGGACTTGTAGCCCGCTCCTGCAAAACAACAAAGGCACAAATCTTAAGGTGTTCAAAATTGAAAGCGGTGATGAAGGATGTTGAAGGGCAAAACCATCATCGTCGGTGTCTCAAGCAGCATAGCGATTTTCAAAGCCTGTGAGTTAGTAAGCCAACTGAGGCAAAAGGGAGCAAATGTCTATGTTCTAATGACGCCAAATGCGACGAAGTTAATCGCTCCTTTGACCTTTCAAGCGCTGTCAGGTAACTCTGTCGTTTTTGACCTTTTTGAACCCAAAGAGGAAGCAATTCAGCATGTTGGATTGGCTGACCGAGCAAATGTTATGGTGATTGCACCAGCAACTGCTAACATCATTGCCAAGTTGGCAAATGGAATTGCTGACGACGCATTGAGCACGACTGCTCTCGCTTGCCGAGCGCCTTTGATAATTTCGCCAGCGATGGAAACGAAAATGTGGGAACATCCAGCAACACAAAAAAACATCCAAATTTTGCGAGAGCGAGGCACCATCATCGTTGAACCTGAAGAAGGTTGGTTAGCCTCAGGAAAATCGGGGAAAGGGAGGATGGCAAGCATTGACAAAATCATTGCAGAAATTGAGCGAGCCTTAACTTTAGGCCAAGACTTGTTAGAGTGGAAAGTTTTGGTGACTGCTGGCGCAACTCGTGAACCCATTGACGCCGTGAGGTTTATATCAAACCCTTCTTCTGGAAAGATGGGTGTGGTGATTGCCCAAGTGGCAAAAGAGCGGGGCGCTAATGTTATCCTTGTCGCTGGTCATATGGAAGTAAATCCGCCAGAAGAAATCAAAGTTGAAAAAGTCAAAACCGCCGAAGAAATGCTCAAGGTTGTGCTCAAGTATGTTGATTGGTTTGATGTTTTAGTTTCCGCTGCTGCTATCGCTGACTTCAAACCGAAAAAAGTATCTGAAGGAAAAATTCGGAGAAGCGAAACGAAAAATTTGGTGCTTGAACTTGAGCCTACACCCGATTTGCTTGCTACTGTAAGGCAATATCGCCCTGACGCCTTCTTAGTCGGTTTCGCAGCGGAGTTAGGCGAGCCCATAAAAGGTGCACAGGAAAAACTTAAGCGCAAAGGTTTGAATTTGATCGTCGCTAATGATGTCACTCAACCCAATTCTGGTTTCGGAGTTGATACAAACCGATGCGTTTTCATTTCCGATAAAGGTTTGTGCGAAGCATTACCGCTGTTGACCAAAAGGGAGGTGGCAGAACGCATGTGGGATAAAATCAAAGAGTTGAGAAACAAATTCTGACAATTTGCGCTATCCTTAATGGCGTCGTTAAAAACTTGACGATTGAGGAGGGAAAAAGTATGGCTGGCGCAAAGTCAGTGATCATTTATGGGAAAGTAGGCTGACCTTACACTCAGGCGGCCCGTGAGGATTACGCCAAGAAAGGTTACAATGTTGATTACCGTGACGCAAAGGAAAATCCTCATTATCTTGAAGAGATGCTGAAATATTCTGGAGGTCAAAGGCGTGTCCCAGTCATAGTTGAAGGTGACAAAGTTACTATCGGATACGGTGGAACCTGAGGCATTTAGGTTCCCGACTTCGGCAGTTCGCCGAAGCAAGTAAAGCCAATTTGATTTGCCATATTCTGAAAACAGTCTGTGCGAAAGTTTGGTTTTTAGCGAACTTAGCGTCGGCTTATAGCCGACGCTACTTTTTTACATTACCATTGCCTCATTTTCGGTTGACGCTCTTTACTTCAACATCACTGTAGGGGCTGCAGAGCCTGTGCAGTTCTTCACCACTCTACCACCTCTAAAGTCCGCTATTGTGAAAAAAGAGCGAATCCTGAGAGCCTATTTTGAATTCAGAGACAACTTTTTAGGTTCAAAAGCAATAGCAATGTTTCCAATCAGGGAAAACCCTGAAGACCTAACATCTGAAAAACCTTTACTGAAAAGAGACAATGCGTCCAAATTTCTTTAGGTGATGGAAAATGATGGAAGAGCAAATTTCGAGACGAAAATTGCTTGACAAATTTGTCAAGTTCGCTGCTACTTTGACGACAGCCATTCTGAGTGTTCCGCCTTTGGTCATGTTAGTCGTTCCCGCTTTCAGGAGGGAGCAAACGCCTTGGCTTCGTGTTGGTCCGATTTCTGATTTTCGTCCCAACGAACCTAAAGCCGTCACTTTGACTTACCAACGCCGTGACGGTTGGGTCATAAGGACAGTTAGGACGACCGTTTATGTTGTGGTCATGGGTGAAGGCAAAGTGAAAGTCTTGTCAAACATTTGCACCCACGCCAATTGTGCTGTTCGGTGGGAGAAATCCAAACAAGCCTTCTTCTGCCCTTGTCATGATGGCTATTTCGCCATAGATGGCTCGGTCAAATCTGGACCTCCAACTCGTCCTCTTGACGAGTTTCTTCACAAAATTGAAGGCGGTTTTTTGTTCGTCAGGCTAAGTTGAAAAAACGGAAGGGGTGAATTCATGGTTCGCCGATTTATTGATTGGCTTGAAAGGGAAACTGGGCTTGTAAGCGCTTGGAACAGATTTTGGTCTCAACCTTTACCAGCGAAAGTAGGTTGGGGACATATTTTCGGAGCATTAACAGTTTTGTGCCTTGTGATTTTGTTTGTGACGGGCGCAGCGATGATGTTCTTTTACAGCCCAACTCCCGACCAAGCATACGCTTCCGTCCAATACATTGAACACTACTTGCCTTTCGGCAAATTCATCAGGGCTTTGCACTATTGGGCAGCCAGAGCCATTGTGATTTTGCTTATCCTTCACATTGTCCGAGTTTTCATTTGGGGTGCATACAAGAAGCCAAGACAAATGATTTGGGTGACGGGCGTTTTGCTCCTTTTGTGCGTTATCGGTTTTGGTCTTACAGGTTACGCTTTGCCTTGGGATCAGAAAGCCTATTGGAGCACAGCCGTTAGGCTCAAAATCGCTGAAGGCATCCCGTTCATTGGACATGCCATTGCCAATTTCTTGCGTGGAGGCGAGCAAATTGGCGCTATAACTTTGATGCGCCTTTATGTGCTCCATGTTTTCCTTTTGCCCATTCTGGTTCTCATACTTGTCGCTTGGCATGTAAGGCAAGTTCACCATTTGGGTGTGACGCCCGCTTGGGCTAAAGTGGGTGAAGAAGAGAAAGTTCCCAAAACTCAAAAATTGCATCCTGACCATACCGCAAGGATAGCCCTTGGTGCTCTCTTGTTTCTTTCGGTTTTGATTTGGCTTTCTATCCGATACCCTGCTCCCCTTGAGCCGAGGGCAAATCCCCTTGACACTGCTTACAAACCTCATCCCGACTTTTATGTCCTTTGGCTTCACGAGTTGCTGAAGTTGTTTCCGCCGAACCTTGAGTTTATGGGTTCATTTGTTTTGCCGAGTTTGCTCGCTGTCCTTTTGCTTCTTGTCCCGTTCATTGAACGCAACCAAGAAAGACATCCCTTGCGCAGATTGCCTGCAATCACCACTGGGTTAGTCATCTTGTTCGCCATCATCGCTTTGAACATCAAAGGAATGGAAGCGTTGCCACATCCAGAAAAACTTTCACCACTGGCTAAGCGTGGACAAGAGTTGTTCGTTGAATTGCGTTGCTATTCTTGCCATGGGATAAATGGTGGCGGAGGTCCTGTTGGTCCAGACCTTGGGCTCGGGGGCAAGCGAGACCCTAAAAAGGTTGAAGCGATTTTGCGAAACCCTGGCACTTTCAACATCCACACTGTTATGCCGTCATACGATTTGCCACCAGAGGAAATGAACGCCCTTGTCGCTTACATCGTCAGCATAGGTCCAAACTCTCACATGCCTCCTATCCCACCTGTTGAGCCTGAGAAACCACCATCTCACTTTGAAGAGAACTGGTTTGCCAATCACAAGTTTGAAGTTCGCAAAGATCCCGAAAGTTGCGGTAGTTGCCACAAACCTTTCTTCTGTCAAGCCTGTCACCAAAACCGACGACCATCATCCCACGATGAAATGTGGCTAAAGTTCCATTTTGGCAATGCTGCTGAGCAACCTGCAATGTGCAACTCATGCCACACCCCCGATTATTGCGAAGAGTGCCACAAACTCATGCGCCACGATACTAAGTGGCTTAAAGTGCACGGTGTCCAATTGGCAAAATTTGGCGAAACGAAACAGTGGTCAGGTTGGACTATGCACCAACTTTGCTACCATTGCCACACAAAACAATCCTGCGATGAATGCCACAAGGGAGCACTCCCAGAAAGCCACAAAGCGCCCAACTTTTTGGAAAAGCACGGTGAGTTGGTTGATGTTGGGGACTGGGGATTGGGGACTGGGGACTTGAGTTCAGGCAGTGGTCACTCGGTTTTGGGAACCGGAAATCGTGGGCTGGGAACTGGCGACAAAAAGGCGAATTTGAATGTGTCGGCAATTCGCAAGTCTAATCAACAAGCATGCTCAACTTGTCACACGAAGCAATTTTGCGATAATTGTCATATGGGCAAAAAGCCCAAATCGCACGAACAGCCAAATTTTGTGGGACAAGTGACACGGGACAAGGGACAGGTCAAAAGTAGGCATGCTTTAGAGGCGTTAAGGAAAGGCATGCAAAGTTGCCAAACTTGTCATGCTCAACAATTTTGCTCCAACTGTCACGGAACTGAAATGCCGCACCAGAAAAACTTTGTTGATGTCCATGTCGCTGAAGCGCAAAGGGACATGGCTTTGTGCCAAAGATGTCATGTTTGGGACGAGCCTAATTGCAAGCAGTGCCACAGCAAAAGACCGCCATCACATACTCCCGATTTCAGGCAAACTCACCCGCAAAGGATTGCCGATGGAGGCTTAAGTTGCCAAGTTTGTCACGGTCGCAACGCTTGCATGGATTGCCACAAGTTGCCCATGCCTCATCCCAGAGACTTTGTTCAAACTCACGGCGATTTGGCAAAACAAAGGGGCATCAAAGGCAAAGACAGTGTAAGGCAACTTCAAAAGCAAATTTGTGTCACATGCCACGCCGATAACTATTGCCGAAAATGCCATTTGCCTGAAATTTTGAAGCGTTAGGTTGAAAGGGCGATAAGGATGGAGCGTTTGATTGCTTTTCAGAACGGCTCATTAAATCTGCTAATTCCGATTTGTTTCATGCCACTGACTTTAGTCAGTGGTTGATGACGAGTTTGCAGAGCGCCGAATTTATTCGGCGGAAATTTTTCTCGCAGGGGCGGATGAAATCCGCCCGTAAATTTCTGGCAGGTTTCACCTGCCCCTAACTTTTGTAAGCAACTATGGGCTAAAGCCCATAGCATGGTTGATAAAGACATTTGCGCTAAAAAGTGCAGCGGTTTTTAAGGTTCGGAGGTGCAGCGAAATTCTATGCATCAAATTGCCTTTACGACCTTTTTGCTAATTTGTTGGCTTCTGGCATTGGTTTGGGCTCAAGGAGTAAGAGCACCGAGACCTAAGGTCACTTTGACCAGAGAGAAGGAAATTCGTGCCTGCCAAGAGTGTCACGGCAAGCCAGAAATTTACGGCTTTGATGTTCGTGGTCGCAAGCGAAGCGTTTTCGTTGATGAGAAGGCTTTTCGCCAATCGGTTCACGGTAAACTTCGCTGCACCGATTGCCACGACGACATTGACCCAACTCAGTTGCCTCATCCACGACACACTCAAAAAGTTGAATGTGGGAAGTGCCATCTGGAACACAAGTTGCCAGAAGCGCCAGGCTTCAAAATCGCCATCTTTAAGTCCTACGCCGATAGCGTTCACGGTGAAGCGGTGGCTCGTGGCGACCCAGATGCGCCAAGGTGCGCTGACTGTCATGGTCACCACAACATCTTGCCTTTGAAAGACCCACGCTCTCAAGTTAACCGAAAAAACATACCTCAAACTTGCTCTCGCTGCCATAGTGACATCCAACTTGTTGATTGGCACCAAATTCCGAAGGGCGAAACACTGCTTTACTACGAAAGAAGCGTTCACGGTCAATTGTTGCGAAAGGGCATGACTGAAGGGACAAAATCCGCAAAAGGCAAACCACCAGCAATTTGCACTGACTGCCACGGAATTCACGGAATAAGACCCGCTAATGACCCCAATGCCAAAGTCGCTCGTCCCCACTTGCCTGAAACTTGCGGTCAATGCCACGAGCAAATTTACAAGGAATGGCGAAGAAGCGTTCACGGACAAGCATGGGCGAAAGGAGTCAAGGAATCGCCCGTTTGCACCGATTGTCACGGTGAGCATGTTATCCGTAGCCCAGAAGACCCAACTTCACTTGTCCATCCTCAACATATCGTAGCCACATGCTCAAAATGTCACGAGAACGAGCGCATTCAACGGAGATTGGGTTTGCCAACTTTGCGCCTTGCCACTTACCGAACGAGTTTTCACGGCATTATGAACCGATACGGCGTTTCAGAAGTCGCCCATTGTGCCTCTTGTCACGGCGCTCACGACATTTTGCCTTCAACTGACCCCCGCTCTCCCATTCACCCAAACAATTTGCCAAAAACTTGTGGCAGTTGTCATCCTGGCATCGGCGAAGGTGTCGCTTTCGGAAAAGTTCACTTTGCAGGGACTCGCGAAGAGAGCATGCTCTACTGGCTCATCAAAGTGCTTTACCAATTGCTCATCTTCAGTCTCATTGGCTTTTTCAGCCTTTACATCGTCCTTGACATTCGCAACTACATCAAAGGTCATCCAAGTCACGCCGTTTCCCCTCATCACCCCAGCGACCCGCTCTCTCACGAGTATGTTGAGCGGTTGAACTTGAACGAGAGGCTTCAGCATCTGGTGCTTGTCGTATCCTTTACGCTTTTGGTCATTTCAGGTTTGCCAGTAAGTTACGCAGAAGCAGGCTGGGCTCAGCGAATTTTCAGTTTCCCAGGCAGCACAGAACTTCGTGGGATAATTCACCGAATTGGTGCAGTCATGTTAATGGTTTTGGCGGTTTGGCATATCCTTTACTTGCTGACGCCGAGAGGGAGAGAGCAGTTACGACACATGCGTTGGAGGAAAAAAGATTTCACCGATATTTGGCAAATGCTCAAATGCTACTTGGGTCTGAGTGAAGAGAAGCCGAAATTTGGCAGGTTCAACTGGATTGAGAAGTTGGAGTATTACGCTGTTGTTTGGGGCACAGCAGTGATGGTCTTGACAGGTTTGGCACTTTGGTTTGAATCGCAAGCCTTTGTTTACTTGCCCCTTTGGGTTTGGCACATAGCAAGACTAATTCACAGTTACGAAGCGCTTTTAGCCTTCTTGACAATCATCATCTGGCACCTTTACCATGTTCACTTCAAGCCTGGAGTTTTCCCCATGAGTTGGGTTTGGATTACAGGCAAAATTTCGCTCAGGCATTTGCAAGAAGAACACCCACTTGAATTTGAAGAGTTGAAGAAGCAATCGGAAGTGAAGTATTCAGGCGAAGTTAATAGAAGTTAGGCAGTTGAATTTAGTGGCGAATGAAACCCGCTTGAACCGACAATTTTCGTGATGCTTCAAACTACCTTAGTGGGCAAGCCACAACACCTGTTAAAATCATCGCTTTAGTTCAACGCTCCTTAATGTAAAGTTTGTTGTTCAGTTACCCATGTCACTGGATTTGACCAATAGTTTGATAACGAAAAAATGAGCGCCGAGTTCATTCGGCGATAATCGTTGTAGCGGGTGAAATTTACCCGACTTTTTGAATTTTTTTGAATTTTTGCGATAGTTTTTGGCAGGCTGTCGTCTGCCCCTACAAAACAGCGCCAACTTCGTAAATCCTGCAGGGCAAGGAGGTAGGAAACGATGCCTAAAGTAGCAACTAAGAAAAGGAATGCTGAAAAGAAATGTGGTTGCTGTAAGAAGAAAACAAGCAAGTAGTGATTGTCAAGGAGCAAGTGAGAAGTCACTTGCCTCAAAATTATTCTTTGGTGAAAGGATATGAATGGACGAGAAAGGATTTTGACATCGCTTAGGCATGAAGAACCTGACAAAGTGCCTTTTGATTTAGGGAGCACTCCTGTGACAGGCATTCACTACATCGCCTATCAAAAACTTCGTAAGACATTGGGTTTAGCGAAGAAAGATTTAGAGATTTGGCATATGATGCAGCAACTTGCTTGGGTTGACGATGATGTTCACGATGCTTTGAAAACTGATGCGAAAGGGAAACGACCAAAACCACCTTCTTCGTGGCAACTTAACTTCACGGAAGATGACGAGTATGTCTATTACACCGACGAGTGGGGCATAACTCGCAGGAAGCAAAAAGAAGGAGGCTACTATTTTGATTTGTTCCTTTCACCGCTTGCTAATGCGCAATCACTTTCAGATGTTGAAGGCTTTACCTTTCCTGACCCTGTGGATGATTTTCGCTTTGAAGGCTTGAGAGAATTTGCAGAGAAAGTTCGCTCTGAAGGTCGTGCTTTCGTTTTGGGCGGAATCAGCGCAGGGATGTTGGAAATGGGTTTGTGGCTGAGAGGGTTTGAAAACTTTTTCTGTGATTTACAGGAAAACCGAATGCTTGCTGAAGCGATATGCGAGAAAATCTTGGAACTCAAAATGCTCTATTGGGAGAAAGCACTCAAACTTGTTGGCGATTTAGTTGATGTTGTTCAAGAAGGAGACGATTACGGCGGACAGCAAGGTCTTTTAGTTTCGCCCGAACTTTGGCGGGAAATTTTCAAGCCGAGGTTACTACAACTTTTCAGTTCCATCAAGCGTTGCGCCCCTCATGTGGCAATCTTCTTTCACTCGTGCGGGAGCATTTACGAAATTATCCCTGACTTGATTGAAGTAGGAGTAGATATTTTGAACCCTGTTCAAGTCTCAGCAGCAAACATGGACACGAAAAAGTTGAAGCGTGAATTTGGCGACTGTTTGACTTTCTGGGGAGGCGGTATTGACACACAACGAATTTTGCCTTATGGAACACCAGAACAAGTGCGTGAGGAAGTCAAACGAAGGATTGAAGACTTGGCTTTTGGAGGCGGTTTTGTTTTCGCCACTGTCCACAACATTCAAGCCGATGTCCCTCCTGAAAACATCTTGGCGATGTGGGAAGCAGTGCAAGATTTTGGGCGTTATAGGTAAATGGGGTTGATGATAGTGAGGCGAAGTTGGACTGAAATGATTTTTTCCGTTTACCGTGGCGAAGACCCAAGCGGTGTTATTTGGCAACCGAGAATTGACTTCTGGTTCCTTGTAAACCAAAGGCGAGGAACCTTGCCGAAACGCTACGAAGGTGCAACTTTGCTTGATGTCCACGATGATGTTTGCTCTTCAATTCGTTACTTCATTTGGCCTCTCAGAATTCGCTACACGAAAGTCAAGGTTGAAGAGGAATGGGTTAAGCCCGACAGGTTGATGAGGGTTTGGAAAACACCGATTGGCGAATTGCGGGAAATTTTACGCTTTACTCATTATGGTCTATCGGCTTACCATGAAGAGTATAAAGTCAAAAAGCCAGAAGATTTGAAGGTACTTGAATACATCCTTGAAGACAGCGAATATGAGTTTGACATGGAAAGTTACCGACAAGATGTTGAGCGTGTCGGCGATAGAGGCGTTCCTCAGTTTTTCTATCGTCGCTCACCATTACAGTCTCTCATTATTCAGGATATGGGCTACGAGGCAACAATTTATGCTCTTACCGATAGACCTGATTTGATTGAGCACTATATTGAAGTTGCAACTAACGCCGACGACCGAATGTATCAAGTGCTTTTGTCATCGCCTGTGCCCATTTTGAGTTTAGGCGAAAACATTGACGCCTGTTTGAACCCTCCGGCAATGTTTCAGCGTTATTATTTGCCCTACTACCGAATTCGTGTTGAGCAAATCAAGTCTGCTGGCAAGTTCGTCCACATACACATGGACGGCTCACTCAAACCCTTACTTCCTTATCTTCGTCAAGTCCCTTGGGATGGGATTGAAGCAGCGACACCCGTCCCACAAGGCGATGTGACCATTGAAGAGTTGAAAGAGGCGATGGGCGATTTGATTTTGCTTGATGGCATCCCAGCCCTTTACTTTTTGCCTCACTATTCCGAAGAGGCTTTGGTTGAATGTGTCAAGCGTCTCGTTGAACTTTTTTACCCAAGATTGATTTTGGGCATTTCCGACGAGTTGCCACCTGACGGAGATATTGAGCGTGTCCGATTAGTTGGGCAACTGGTTAAAGAACTTGTGCCATAAGGAAGTTTTTAGAGCAATCTCAAAAGTTTGTTGGTGTAGTCTTAGATTTAGGCTACTACCCGACCGAAAAATTAGGGCGAAGGAAATCAGCACACTGAAGGCGTGACTTACGAGAGGATGAAAAGAACTTGGAACGAAATCAATCACTCGGATAGCAAAGTTAATCCCAAGCCGAAAAAGCAAATGGCTTACTGACAGCATACTACCAACACACTCTGGAGTAAAGAGTGCTGGGATTTTTAATTTACCGTTTCCGAAGGTTCAATCAGTATGGGAGTGACCAAAATTGCAAGTTCGGTTTCACCCTGTTGGAAACTTCTACTCGTAAACAATTCGCCCAAAATCGGGATTTTGCTAAGCAGCGGGACTTTGTTGATGATTTCTTGTTGAACTCGCTGAACCAAACCGCTCATGACCAGAGTTTCTCCTGAAGCCAATTCAACTTGTGTGCTTGCTTTGCGAATTCTCGTGCCTGGAATTAAAGCCCCTCCGATATTAACAGCAATGGTTCGGTCAAGTTCGCTGACTTCAGCGTTTACAGTCAATTTGATTTTTCCATCAGGTTCAATACTTGGCATGACACTCATGACCAGTCCAAAGGGACGAAACTCAACAGCAGTCGTTGTTCCAACTCCGGGTGCAACGGTAGCGACAGGGATAGGGACTTCGCCACCAACATTGAACCTTGCTTCTTGCCCGCTCAAAACGACAGCGCTTGGTGCTGACAAAGTGCGAGCAGCGTTTCTTTGTTCTAAGGCTTGCAAGAAGGCTTGGATAGGAGTCCTTTGAGCGACGCCAGTCACTCCACCAGTAGCAGGGTTAGCAATTTGACCTATGGCGACACCTGGGGCTGCTAAGGCGGGGAAGGCAACACCTAAGTCTTTCAGAGCATTGCGGTTGATTTCAACAACTTGCAATTCAACCCGAATTTGCTTTCCGCCCTTGACTTCAATGAGGTCAAGAATTTGAAATTGCTCTTGAGGTTGTTGAAGTGGTGCTACGGTAACACCGCCAGCAGGGTTCATTTCTGGATTAATCGTTCCAGTCATAGGTGTGAGCCCGAAAGTTGGCGAAGGTGCTGTCGTTGGAGGTGTCGGAGTGATAGTGGGGGGTAGACCGAGCATAAACCTTGCGATGCGCAAGGCTTTTTCCTTTTCGGCTTGGGTTGCCACCCTTCCCAGCAAAATCAATCTCCTTTCGTCGCCCTTAACTTCAATAGTTGGTATGCCAATCATTTCCTTGACCTGTTCAGCGAAAGTTGGAGGCTTTGGTGGCGGAGGTTGTGGCGCAATTTTGACCCAATTGACAACTTTGCCACGAACTTGAGCGATTACTTCGTTGAGTTTTTGCAACTCCTCAGGCGAAGAAACTTCACCTTCAAGAACGATGGCTTCAGGCGTTGAACGAACTTTCACAGAAGGGATGGCAATTAAGGCTTGAACTTCTTCAACTGTCATAGGTCGCAACTGCAAAAGATTGACAACTTTTGGAACAATCAAAACTGCGACTTTTTCAGCCCTTGAAATTTCGTCAGGTGAATCAACATTGCCTTCCAAGATCAAAGTATCGCCGACAACCTTGACCTTGATGCCTTCAATGCCGATGGCTCGCTCAATTTCTTCAGGGGAAGGGAAAGGCGGTTTGACTTCTTCAGGCTTGATTGGCTCTTCAACTTTGAGCAAGTCCAGAACGGTCGCAGCAAACAGGCGGGCAAGTGCACTAACCCTTTCCTTCTCTTGCTGTGACGAGACAGTGCCCGAAAGGATAATCGCTCCTTTGACAATTTCAACTTGGACTGTTGGGATTCCGATAAGTGCTAAAAGTCGCTCCCTCAAAAGTGGTTCAGGG
>JANXCD010000029.1:0-11513 GCA_025060305.1 Armatimonadota bacterium
GCTATCGGATGCACATCTTCACTGGAAGTTTCCTTCGGTTCGGCAAAGAAAAAGACGAAGAACTTGCCCGCATGACAACTTGGGAATGGCCACACGCTTTTGCAAGGTTTGATTGCCCTATGAGTGTCATAGCCCAAAACTTCTCTTGCAACCACATCCATGCCATCTTAGGTGATTGGGTCGGTGAATTGGTTGCTGCTTGCGAGTATCTGGACATTGAGCCTATCGTCCTTTCGTGAAAGGACATAAAGCCACTTTGCAATAGCAGTCAAAAGTCTTCCAAAAAGTGCCCTAAAACGAAAATGAAGTTAAAGTTAGTGTCACCTTCGCTGTCAACTTGAGGGCGCTGAAAAGTTTGAAAAAGCATGCCTTATTGTCTCTTCTGCAAACCGTTTGAGGATTGTATATTCGCTGGAAGTGGCAAGTTTTCTTGCGTAAAAGCACAAGTCAAAAGTTTTGGTGATTTCAAGAAACCTTAGGGCAAATTCTGGCGAAGTTTTTCTTTGAATTTCGGCAAGATATTCCCAGTTTGTCCTTTGCTCCCTGAAGCAGATAAGTCCAACTCGGTCAAGAGCGAACAGCAATGCTTTGTAGGCTTTTCTAATTGCCGTCAAGTAATCGCCTTTTTTTGCTGCCTTTTCTGCTTCCAAGAGCAATTGCTCTGGCATAACTAACGCTTCAGCAACGACTGCCTCTGCAAATGCTTTTTGTCGCTTTCGCCACCATTTTATGATTGTGTGAGCCAGCAAAGCCGAAAAGACCAAGATAAGGACAACGAGAATAGTCCATGCGAGGATAGGCGAAATTTTCATCAGCAATTGAAACCAATGCCAGAACCAAGAACCTAAAGCCAGAAAGAGAGCCGAAATCCATTGAAAAACTGGTCTCAAAAAACTTGCCAACTGACCAAAAGCCTGACCGAGCCAATTGAGAATTCGTTCAAAGGGTTTTTCAAGTCGCCTCAAAATTACCAGCCAAAAGGGGTCACGAAATTCTCGGCTGCTTAAAACTTTTGCGAGTTTTGCTTTCGCTTCCTCTGGGTCAATCCTTGAAGGTTTTTGACGAAGCAAATTATTAGCACTTTCGGCAAGTTCAATTGCGTCACCAAGCAAAGCATCAGCCTCTTTTGTCATGACTCCAACCTTTAGAACCTTGTCAAGCGAAATTTTGAGTTTTTCAAACAAGGGGTAACTTAGCAGTTTGGCAACCGAATTCTGAGCCTGTAAAATTTCCCTTTTCCTGACCTCAGAAGATTTTGCCAGTTGAGCCTTACGCAAATGCTCAGTTATGACTGCAATCTGTTTTGATAAATCAGTTTTGCGATTCTCCTGTTGGCTATAAACCGAAATCTTGAGAAGCAACATAACAGCGAATATTGCCAAGTATCGCATTTTGGCTCCACTACCTTTCAACTAAAAGGCTTAGACGAAAGTTTGCCCAAAGAAATTGTTGCAAAAATTCAACAAATAAAGCGAATTTCATTTGCCACTACATCCAACTACCTAACTCCTACATAATTTTGCACAACCCATGTTTGCCAGTAAAATTTGGGCTTTCGTTCTTTACTTAAAATTTTGAAAGGGTAAACTGCTCGGTTGGCAGTTTCTGAATGTTGGTTGTCTTTGCGGAAACTACTTGGTTGATAGAGCATCGTTCTTCAGTTCACTGCGCCATTTTTGATAGTAGTGGTTGCAACTCTGTCTGAATTTGTTTGTAGACTTGATGGTGAATTGTGAAGTTTTGGGACGCTACGACTTTTGCCTGAAGTTCCGTGCATGATTATTGTGCGCTGAGGTGTGGAATTCCTATGCAACCTGAACTGATGCGTGAAATTATAACTATTGAAGCCTTTGATAAGTGGCTAATTGTCTTTACAGTTTTCGGTTTCATTGTTAGCATTGCAGCGGGCTTGCTTTGGGCGAAAAAGTTAACACATCCGAAACGATGGCTGCTTGGCGGATTGACAGGTATGCTTTTAGGTTTCATTTTCCCGCTCATTTATGCCCTTTGGCGTTTCTATCTTTGGCGCATCAGGATTGAACTTGACAGAGATTTCATCGGTTTGCATCGTTTTGATGTTCTCATTGGCAATTTGCTGATTTTCATTTTTGTCGGCGCAGCGATTGGGCTTTTCTTAAGAGTTTACATTCATTGGCTTAATTGCCAACTATCGCAAGGGAAAAGATAATCTGTGGCAACAAACCTTGAGGTCGGCAAAAAGCCATCTAAGCCACAAAATCAAAGATGTCCGAGAAAAGCAACTATAGGAGCATTGTTGAAGGTTAAGTTAGGTCTAATAGGACTTACGCAGTTGGGATCAGTTCACAGATGGGATGAGCCGTATAGGCTCTAATGGCATCACGAATAATCATCTTGCCATCTGGGAGGGGCTTTTTGCTTTCTGGATAATATCTTGCTGCCTTCCGTGCAGGTAAAGGTTCTTGGTGAAGAGATAAGGAAGTGGATGTAGTCAAGGTCGTTACATTTTGGTGGTTTCATGTTTTATCGCCCCTTCTTGACTTAGATTTTGCTATCATCATAGTGACAAAGGAGTTGGCAGGCAACTGCGTAACTCCTACTCGTTTTGAACTTCAATTTGCTGCAGAACTCAAACGAAAACGATAATTGGTCTACACGAAATTTTCTGTGCGCAAAAATTTGGCAATGGTGTGAGGGCGATGGGCAAATCATTGAAAAGCGAAACTGACTTAGTCTCACTGGCTCGCAAAGAGCGGAGAAAAAGCCTTGTTGCTTCTTTGCTCAATTTCTCTTTCGTTATCGCAGGTTTAACGATTATTGGACTTGCAACGCCTTATGTTGACCTTGTATTGGGAAGCAGGTTGACAGGAGCGCACCTTTCAAGTGCAGCCTTAACTTTTTTGCTCTTTGCAATTTGCCTTCGTGCCCTTTTGGTTCGCTTCGGTTTGATTTGGTCGTGGAGCGATTTGCTTTTAGCATACAGCGTTTGGCATTTTTGTTCGGCATTATCTTCAAGCGGTTTTGTTGGCTTTTTGTTTCCGATGGTTGCTGCTTTTCGTTATTTCTCAAATCCAGCCAATCAATGGGAGCAACTGTTTGGCTCATTCATCCCTTCTTGGTTTGCTTTAATTGACGAAAGTGCAGCCAACGCTTTCTATCATGGCATTCCTTCGCCGTCGCCCATTCAATGGCAACCTTGGCTTTTTCCAACTCTCTTTTGGTTGCTATTTGCGACGGTTTACTTTGCTGGCGCTTTCTTTCTTGGGCTTTGGCTTCAACGCCGTTGGATTGTTGACGAGAAACTTGCTTTCCCAACAGTGCAAATTGTTCAAGCAGTTGCTCAAAGTCCATCGGCAATTCGGTTGTTGTCTTTTTGGGTAGGTGCGATTTTGACTTTTGCTATTCATTCCCTTAACAGCGCATCTCGGCATTTGACATATTTGCCGTCAGTGCCACTTAGGTTTTCGTGGGGACAAGTTCTCACCGATTTTCCCTTTGACATCTGGCAAGGAGAGCAGACTGCCTTCAGTTTCGCTTTGACGGGAATTGGCTATCTCATTCCATCGGAAGTTGCTTTGAGTTTTTGGGGCTTTTATTGGGTTCATTTGCTTATTCGCTTTTTGCTTCGTTGGCGTGGTGTTCCGCCCGGTGTAGGAACTGGCGGTATTACGACACTTCAAAGAGCGCAAGAAGCAGGCGGGTTCATCGTTTTAGCGTGTGTGCTTTTGATGCCTTCGCTGAAACACTCAAAACAATTCACAGAACGATTGGGTTTAATCAGTTGGCTTATCTGTATGGCAATTTTGGTTACTTTGCTTTGGTTTTCTGGAATGAGAGTTTTCAATGCAATCTTTTTCCTTGCCGTTTGGACATCGGTGCATTTAGTCCTCACGAGAGTTGTCAACGCTGGTGGAGTGATGCGTGTTGAATGCTCCTTCACTCCTTGGGATATTGTCGCCCGAACTTTGGGAGTCCACAGGGTCGGTTGGCGTGACTTGACAGTTATGGCATTCCCGCAGCAAATCTTCATGTTTGACCAAGTGACAATTCCTTTGCCTTACCTAATGGACGGTTTCAAACTTGCAAAGGAAGTTCCTTTCACTCTCGGCAGATTTGCGATAATGCTGGGCATAGGCTATTTGGCTACGCTTTTTGTTTCCGTCCCATTCAATTTTTGGCTTTGCCATCGTTGGGGAGCGTTAAGTTTGAACGGTTGGTTCACAGTTCAAGAGCCGTCATGGGCTTTCAATAAACTTCAAAGTTGGATGGCAGCACCTTTCGGCGTTGACCTTCCCTTCGTTCAAAACATGTTCATTGGTGGGGTTATGATGGCTGGTTTGATCTTTTTGCACAGGCAATTTTTGTGGTGGAACCTTTCGCCACTTGGTTTTGTCATGAGCAGCACTGCAACCATGCGAAGCCAGTGGTTTCCGCTTTTTGCAGGCTGGTTTATCCGCACAGTAGTTTTGCGTCTTAAAGGCTTGCGGGGCTACCAAAGTTTGCGACCTTTCTTTGTGGGATTGGTTTGGGGCGAATTGATTTCAAATGCAATTTGGGTTGGGATTAACGCTTTTTTAGGCGGAAGAAATTTGACAATCTTTCCACCAGATTGAGCCAATCCTTTAACTTTAGGCTGTGGGCTGAAGAAAACTGAGAAAAGAGTTTGACCAAAAATCTCCGCAAAACATAAGGCTCAGGCAAATCCTTTCACATCGCAAGTTCTATTTCACCTGAGTATCAAAGCCTCAGCAAAGCAATGAACAGTGAGATGAAAGAAAGGCAAGGAAACGACAAAGATGCAAAAGGATAAGCCTAAGATAAATGAGACAACACTCAACAAACTTTCTTTTGCGTTTTTCCTCCTTCGTGAATTGAGCCTTCTAACTCTGACTTCCAATTGTTCAGGAGATTTTGAGACCCAAAATCTTTGAAGCGATTTCAAAGCAACAGAAAGGTGACGAGCGGACGACCTGTTGTTGGCTGCGAAATCGTCTGACGCTTTTTCGCTGTCGTTTCGCCATTCCTTTTGAAGCCAAAGGGCAAAAGGTATGGGAGCGAAGATCAAAGCCGTTGCGAAAATTATCAAACGCAAAAAATGGTCACGACGAAGGAAATGAGCATATTCGTGGCGCAGGACAGCAGTTAACGCTGAAAGGGGCAATCTTTGAATCAAACTCTGCGAGACAAAAATTGAAGGTGAAATTATTCCCACCAAACCGGCAGGATACTCGTCATCTGTTTCCCAAACAGCTAAATTGCTTGGCAAATTGGCTTTAGCAATGGCTTGTTGAAGTTTAGGCGATGGCTCAATCCGCTTGACAGGTCGGCGTCGGAAAGTTAAAAGCGGGAAAGTTGCACTAACTAAACTGCACCAAACTAACACTCCCCAAAAGGCGAACTGACTTTTCACGATATTGGCTGTTTTTGAGTGACTGCAAAAATGCAATATGGAATGGCTGCACAAGCGAAAATCTTGGACATTGGTTGCAGGACAATTCAAGGCTGAAGTTAGACCCGAAATTGCGAAAAAAACTCCAAAACTTGGTGGCAAAAGCAAACCCAAAGCAGTCAATTTAGCCCAAATCGCTCCATCAAATTGGCTCAGCGAAGAGAACTTTTTGACTAACCAAAGAACCAAGCCAAAGATGAAAATCAAAAAAGCACTGCTCCAAAACCACAAAGTAATGCCTGCAAGTATCAGTTGCACGCTGCATCACCTTCGCTTTCGTATGACTTCAGCCAAGTAGGAAATTGCAGGTTCGCCGAAAATGGCAACAATTCTGTCAACGATTGAATCAACAAACTTTCTCAACATCTTTTCACGGGGTTGGTTAGGGAAATATCGGTAACCTTTGCCTTCCTTAACTCTGCTCAACATGCCTTTTTCGTAAAGTCGTGCCATGACCGTCATGACAGTTGTGTAGGCTAACCTTCTACCTTGCGACCTCATCTCCAACCAGACTTCACGAACGGTTGCCGATTTCTTGTTCCAAAGGATTCGCATAATTTCCGCTTCCAATGGGCTGAACATTTTCTATCACCGCCGAATTCTCTTAGAGTCTACGCATTTGATATCATTTTGCAGATGCAGACGAAAGTCTGCCCAAAAACTTTCACAAAAATTTAACAAATTGTGCAGATTTTGTCTAACCTTACATCCGAATGCGCAACTTTGTCACGCCCTTCACACGATAGCAATAGTAAAGGGCTTATGGTAAATTTCCTTTGCTTGTGCAAGATTTTGTAAGGAGCGGTTTAATGCCGAAATTGACAGAAACTCAGTTCCGAAAGCACGGAGTGTCAAAAATGAGGGCTTTGACGGTTCAAAGATTTCGCATCAGTCAATGGCAAATTTTGACGGCTATTGCAATTTTACTGTTAGTCACAGCCCTTTTCGCTTCCTTTATTGGGGCTGCAAATTTGAGTGCCGAGCAAATTTGGGCTTTAAGAGTGCCGAGAATTTTTCTCGCTATTCTCATCGGCTTGTCTTTAGCAACTTCGGGAACTTGTTTGCAAGCGATGTTCCGCAATCCTCTCGCTGACCCTTTCATCTTAGGTTTAGCCTCTGGTGGAGCCTTAGGGGCAGCATCAGCATTACTATTTGGCGTTCCATCCTTTGCAATTCCGTTTGCAGCCTTCCTTACAGCCTTGATGACAACTTGGCTTGTTTATAGGCTCGGAAAAGTAAACGGCGTAGTGCGAATGGACACATTACTTCTCGCTGGCGTCGCAATGAACGCATTTTTGTCAAGCATACTGACCTTGCTGCTTTACTTGAACTCTCACAGGTTGCTCATCAGTGCCGTTTACTTTTGGCTCATGGGTGGCTTTCAGATGGCTACTTGGCGTGAAGTTTGGATGGTTTTGCCTTACGCCTTTATCGGTTTGGTTTTGCCCCTTTACCACTCTCGTGCTTTAAACGCATTGCTCTTTGGCGAAGAGTGGGCACACTACGCTGGAATAGAAGTTGAAGCCGTTAAACGATGGTTGATCATCGCTGCTTCCCTCAGTTGCGGTGCTGCCGTTTCAGTTGCAGGGGTTATTGGTTTCGTAGGTTTGATGGCGCCTCACTTTGTTCGTTTGCTTGTCGGTCCTAACCACCGATTACTGCTTTTAGGAGCATCAATTTTTGGTGCTTGGTTGTTGCTTTGCTGTGACACAATTGCACGAACAATTGCTAAGCCAGCAGAATTGCCTGTCGGAATCTTAACGGCTTTTTTGGGAGTGCCCTTCTTTTTGCTTTTGCTAAGAAAAGCCAAAAGTGTTTTCAGTTAGTATGGACACTCTCCAGAGTATGAAGCGAAATTTTTACGAAACTCAAGGTTCAAACTGACGCTTGATTTCCTTTTGCCTCGGCTAAAAGATGACGCTAAGTTCTCGTTGTGTTAAGGTTTACAACTTAGAGAGCATCTTAGAAAACAAAAAGCGGAGGTGATGTTTTAAATGGAAAACATCGCTGTTATTGGTGTTGATGTCGGCGGGACAAAAATGACGGCTGCCTTAGCAAAACGAAGCGGTCAAATTGTCAATTTATTGAGGGTTCAAACAAAACCAGAAGAAGGTGCTAAAGGTGGCTTTAAGGCAATTTGTGAAATGATTTGGGAATTGCTAAATGAAGGAAGGCGAAAAGATTTGAAGGTAGTGCGCATCGGAGTTGGTTTCGGCGGTCCAGTTAATTTTGAGCAAGGCACTGTTTACCTTTCTCACCATGTTCACGGCTGGGAGAACTTCCCTTTGAAAGAAGAAATTGAAAAGCATTTCGGGATCGTTACACCTGTTGACAATGATGCAAACGCTGGAACGCTCGGCGAGTGGATGTTTGGTGCTGGGAAAGGCATTGATGACTTGCTCTATGTCAACATTGGGACAGGCATAGGTGGTGGCATCATCAGTGGCGGAAAACTAATTCGTGGTCACAGAAACTTGGCTGGTGAAATTGGACACATGACTGTAAAGCCTGATGGACCTATTTGCACTTGTGGTCGGAAAGGATGTTTGGAAGCATTGGCATCAGGCAGCGCAATAGGACGAGAGGGAACGGAAAGGTTTGGGAGAGCAATGAAAAGCGAGGAAGTTTTCCAACTTGCTGAAAAAGGAGACGAAACCGCAAAGCAAATTATAGCCGAAGCCGTTGATGCATTGGCTTTTGCCATTGGCGCAGCCGCAAATTTGTTTAATCCCAAGCGTGTAATTCTGGGAGGCGGTGTTAGCGAAGCGCCAGAGCATTTACTTGTTGAGCCTTTAAGGCTCCGTTTGTTGCGATACACTTTACCCCAAGCAGCGGAAGGTTTGGAAATTGTCCGAGCGCAACTTGGCTACGACGCAGGCATTATGGGCGCAATCGCTTTGGCAATCACAACTCTTGACGCTTAAATATCACCTCTTGGCGGAAATTTCGTGCTTGAAAATCATGAAAGGAGGTTTGAAGCCATGATTGATTTGACAGAAAAGGTCGGTTTGCCCGTAACTTTGACTCGCGTGGAAGAAGGATGGAAGTTGGAGATTGGGGAAGGCGTCTTACACGAGAAGCCTGCAGTCAGGCTAATCAGCGATTTGAAACCAGTGATGAAGAACCCAGAGGCTAACACGCCCCAACAACTTTATTGGATGTATCGCAATGTAAGGTTGCCAGAGCACGAACATCAAATTGTTGCAAGTGGTTTGCGCTATGATTTGTCAGTTTTCAACCCTGGGGTTTTGTGTGTTGATGGTGATGCCAAAGACGGTGACGAATGGAACAAGGCAGCAGGTCACTATCATCCTTATGTCCCTTCAGGTGTCACATTCCCTGAAGTATACGAAGTCATTTACGGTCGCATGATTTTCCTGCTTCAGTTTGTTGAAGATGTTTTCGCTATTCCACCCAAGATCACTCGCTTCATCATTTTGGAAGTTAAGGCTGGCGATTTAGTCGTTATTCCGCCAAACTGCGGTCACATCGCTGTCATCAATAACTCAAACGAACCAGTAGTGACTTCAAATTGGGTAGCAAGAGCCTTTGATTCGCAATACACTCCGATCCGATTGATGAGAGGTGGCGCTTACTACATTGTCAAGAGTGGAGATAGTTACGATTGGGAGCGAAACCCAAGTTACCCTGAAGCACCTGAGCCTGAAGTGGTGAAAGGACATGAGTGGGACAACCGAGGTTTGCCAACAGGAATACCAATCTACAAGGCATTTTTTGAAGAACCTAAAGCCTTTGAATTTTTGGTGCGACCTTGATTGTCTAAGTGAAAAAACAGCAGAGACCGAAAACCTTTAAGACTTACGCAGTTAGCGTTGTCTTGTGGCGGACGACATTCTGTCCGAAAAACTATCGCAAAAATTTTTGCTGTAGAGCATTGGGTTTTGTTTTAACGCTTGCTTGCTGATTTGAGCGCACCAATGAAGTCTAAAATTTTTTGCCAACTTCCCTTACGCTCCTCTCCAAATTCCTCGTGCATCATTCTGACGAGTGCACTTCCTATGACAACGCCATCAATGCCGTCCATTTGAGCAACAGCGGAGACATGCTCAGGCTTACTGATACCGAAGCCAACCGCAATGGGCTTATCAGTGTGCTTGCGAATTCTCGCCACAAGTTTGTGCAAATCTTCAGGCAACTTTTCCCTTTCGCCTGTTACACCAGTTCGTGAGACGCAATAGATGAAACCAGTCCCAACTTTTGAGACTAACCTAATTCGCTCGTCAGTGCTCGTCGGTGCAAGCAAGAAAATTGTAGCCAATTCGTTTTTTGTCGCAATTTCAATCCAATCGCTCGCTTCTTCAGGTGGCACATCCGTCAAGAGCACTCCATCAGCGCCACTAATTTTTGCATCGTAGGCAAATCGCTCTAAGCCATATTGAAGCAACGGGTTAAAGTAGGTCATTAAAACGAGAGGAACATCAGTTTTTTGACGAATGGCTTTGACAACTTCCAGCACTGTTGCAACCCGAACGCCACGCTTAAGTGCTCGGTCAATTGCAGCCTGAATTGTCGGACCATCAGCGATAGGGTCGGAAAAAGGTATGCCAATCTCAAAGACATCAGCACCTATTTTCGCACCTTGAAGGACAGTTTCAACTGTAAGTTCAGGTGAAGGGTCTCCCGCTGTGAGATAAAGCACCAAAGCGATTTCGTTTCTTTTGCGAACCTGGTCAAACTTATGCTTTAATCGCTCCATCTTTACCTTCCACCTTCCAGTAGTAGGGTCAAATTCAGCCCGCCCGAAAAATTTTTGTAGTGGCAGATGAAGTCCGTCCAAATGTTTTTTTTTCGGACAGGTTTCACCTGTCCTTGCGATTTGGTTGCAATAGATTTTATCGTGCAATTAGAAGTTCACCAAATTTCATCAAAAAGGAGCAAGCCAATTAGAACCGAAGCGACAGCATAGGCTAAAAGGGCTTTCATTGAATTGCTGATACTTCCTATCTCTGCACCGAAAGCAGAAGCGCTAACTTGCAAGGCAGCAGCAAGTGCTGGGGAAAAAAGGGGGAAAGCAGCAACAGCCAAAAGGGCAACTCTGCTTTGGACTTTCGCTAACATCGCACTTAGTATCGTGCCCAAAGCAGCCATCGCTACCAAAGTCAATGTTGTTGCGAAAATGAAATTAGCAGTTTGCTTGACGCTCACTCCCATAAGGGCAACGAAAAGGGGCAAAGTAAGTGCAGCAAGTAAAAACAACAAGGCAAGGTTGAAAATCATCTTGCCCAAGAAAATCGCAAAGGGTTCAGCGTTGAGCCTGAGCAAGTTATCGGTGTGGGCATCTACCTCTTTTGTGAAAGTTCTTCCCAAAGCGACGATGGTAGCGAAAAAGAGTATGACCCAAAAAAGACCCGAAGCCAAAGCAGGCTCACTCCTAAGCGACCCGACACTCAAACTCACGACCGTCAAGGAAATGAGCGCGAAAGCCAAAGTCGTCACCAAAGCATGACGAGTTCGCCATTCGCTTTTGAAGTCCTTTTTAGCAATCGCCAAAACTTGCCTGAGCCAAGAAGTTCTGCTTATCAAAGCAATTTGCTCTTTACTTTCAATTCCTTTCACCCAAGATGATTTGCTGGTCGCCATAGGCTACATCCCTTTCATCGTTAGTTGCAATGACGACTACACCTCTTTGCTTTTGCTCTTCAATCAATTCGCCAACCAACTTTCTTCCTGCCTCATCAAGCATAGCCGTCGGCTCGTCAAGGAGCAAAGCGAAAGGTTCATGGATGAGAGCCATAGCAACTTTGAGCCTCAACTTCATTCCCGACGAGAACTCTCTCACCAATTGCCCTCTCGCTGTAACAAGACCGATCCGCTCAAACCATTCTCCGACTTTTTTGCTGTGAATGCCTTTCAGTTCTGCAACCATTTGCAAGTTTTCTTCTGCTGTCAACTCTTCATAAGGCTCACAATCAGGCAAAACAGCGCCGAGCCAAAACCTTGCACGAATTGGCGTCAATTTTGTTTCGCCAAATTTCCAGATAACATGACCTTCTGTTGGTATCAAAAGACCGCAAAGAAGCCTCAGCATCGTCGTTTTGCCAGAACCGTTGGGACCCAAGATGAT
>JANXCD010000029.1:11611-17016 GCA_025060305.1 Armatimonadota bacterium
GTAAAAGAGAGCCTGCGGAACAACCAGCGCCGACCGAAGGCTTTTCCCAAATTAGTGCACTCAAGGGTCACCATAATGCCCTTTTCTCCTTTGCTACCAACTTTAACTGAAATTGGCGCAATGAAAGTTTCGCACCAATTTGAGGTGATTGCTATGAGGCTTTACACAAAACGAGGCGATGATGGATGGACAGATTTGATGGGCGGAAGGGTCAAGAAGGACCATCCGAGAGTGGTGGCTTATGGAACAATTGACGAACTAAATTCGGTCTTAGGCATCGTTAAAGCGATGATGAAAGACAAGAAACTGGCAAAATTGATTGAAAAGGTTCAGCAGGATTTGTTTGCGATCGGTGCTGAACTTGCGACGGCTGAAGGAAACAGACCGCCAATAAAACTGTCAACTAAAAGGCTGAAGGCTCTTGAACAGCAGATTGACCAGTTCCAACTTGAAGCACCAACTCCAAAGAAGTTCGTTTTGCCTGGCAATTCAACTGTAGGGGCTTTCATTCATCTTGCCCGAACTGTTTGCAGGCGTGGTGAAAGATGTGTGGTTTCGCTATCTGAGCGAGAAAGAATTCGTCCATTCCTTTTGCAATATTTGAACCGACTTTCCGATTGGCTCTTTGCGCTCGCTCTTGTCATCAACAAAAGAGCGGGCATCTCGGAAAGAATCTGGCAGGGAAAGAAGCGAAAATTGAGTGAAAAGTCTGATAAAGCCAATTTGAGCGAAAACTTATAGAAAAAGACAGAGCGGGCGACGGGATTTGAACCCGCGACCCCCAGCTCGGGAAGCTGGTGCTCTTCCTCTGAGCTACGCCCGCCTTGATTTTTTCTTAGGCTTTCTGATTCGTCGTTGTCTTTGAAAATTCGGCTTTTTGCCAATTAGGCTTCATTCGTCCTTACCTTTAGTTCCAAAGTCGGAACTCAAAAATTCTTCAGCAAATAATTATGACACAGATGATTGATGTAAAGCGCAGATTCTGACCTGTTACGAAAAGTTTGGGCTGATTGGCAAATCAGCAGATAGAAAGGTTGGAGAAGAGAGAACAACGCTGACAATTCAACTCACATTGAAGCCTTCCGAATTTTCAGGCGGATTTCACTTAGGCAAAGAAGATATTGGGAGAGTGAGTCCCTCGTTGAAACCAAAACGCCCAACGAAAGCCTCACCCTCCCAAATCCAAATTAATCAACTACTTGCGGTGGAGTGCATCCGCAGTTAAAGAGTTCCCTAATGCGGGCAACGATAGTCTGTGCAGCCAGCCATTTCACATGACCATCCATAAAGCCGAGATTTGAACCACCAGAGTGTCGAGCATTTCTCAACTGAATAGGATCAGTGTTGCAAACCCAACCGTTGGCTTCTGCATAGCGATATCTTCCCCAAGCACAACAATAGGGGCTGGCATCTGAACAATCACCAATAGGAACGATGCTGGCTGGATTTTGATAGTCGCCAAGAGAAGGAGGTCGGTAGCCATTGCCTGGCCATGTCGGAACTACACTTGGAGTGCCATATCCGTAACCGATATTTTGACCTCCTCTACTGGGACAAACGAAGATTTGACGATTTTTGAGGTATGGCTCAAGGCGGTCCCACCAAGGCCACCTTGCAGGAGCGTTCGGGTTACCACAGTGACCGCACATTCCAGGGACTACGACTTCGTCATAATCCTGAGCATACTGAAGCAATGCAAGGGTAAGTTGCCTTAGGTTGGAAGTGCAAGATGCCTGCCTTGCCTTCTCCCTTGCCCTTGCGAACACGGGGAATAGGATTGCTGCCAGGATCGCAATGATGGCGATCACTACCAGCAGTTCAATCAATGTGAAACCTCCACGAACTTGCTTTTGGCGGACAATTTGTCCAAGGACGCCAAAGTTATTGCTACACAAACGCATTTTTGATCCCTCCTTTTCCCACCCCCTTTAGGGGGTGATTTGTTTTTTATGAACGTGCTTCTATTATAGCGCATTTTTTTTATGCGTCAAGAGTGAGGCTTACAAACGCCAACCTTACGATTTAGATAGGAGTTACGCAGTTGCCTGCTAACTCCTTTGTCACTATGATGACAGCAAAAAATCTGCGTCAAGAGGAGGCGATAAAGCATGAACTCACCAATCTATGAACTGATCCCAACTGCGTAAGTCCTAACGAGATAGAAGGATGAGTTTACTGCTGAACAGAATTTTTGCTTTCAGATGGAAAATCTCTTTCAAACTTCAGCAAAGTCCGAGCCAACTCTGCCAACGCTTGAACACGATAGAAAGCGTCGGGAATTTTGCGGGCAATTTTCAATGCTCCTTCAAAGTCCGAACTGGCTAAAGCAAAGGCTATATCTGCGAAGGTTGAAGAACGCTCTTCAAGGTCATCTATTTCTTGTGCGATTTTAATGGCTTCGTCGCAGGAAGAATTCGCTACAATTGCAGCGATGTCACCTAAAGTCCAGTTTCGCCAATCTCTGTCATGAATTTGCCTTGCCCAATTCAAGGCTTGCTCAATGTCCAGCAAAGCCATCATCGCACAAATGCTCCTCCATGCCGAAGCCTGTCTGTCAGGGTCACGAACTTTTCGGGCAAGTTGCGCTGCTTCGTTGAGTAACTCCCTTGCTTTTGCTGGGTTGTCACCAGTCAAAGATTGAGCAATTACGCTCAATGCAACAGCCTTGCGTTCGGGAAAGGCGAACAAATCTGTCAAAGCAATTGCTTGCTGGAAATCAATCTTGCTGAGGACTTCAATCAACTCGTCCAAGACCATCGCTCTTTCTTCTGGGTCTTTGATTTGTTTTGCGATTTTCGTCCCTTCTTCCAACATTCTTTCTGCCTGTTGCTTGCCAAGTTCAGGGCGGACACGGACGATACCAATCAATGTTGCTGCTTTGTTTGGCAGGCTTTTGATGGTTTGAGCAATTTTCAAAGCATGTTCAATGTCAAACAAGGCAAAGGCTTCAGCAACGGCGTTTAGCGCTTCGTCCCTACTGTCTTCGTCTTCAATAGCCATAGCAATTCGCTCCGCTTCACTCAGAAACTTCAAAGCAGTTTGTCTTTCTTTTTGCGCTAATTTCTCCGCTGCATCCGAAAGGGCAAGAATTTGCAGCGTTTCGCTGGGCAAATCCATGACAATTTGAGGCACCTGCTTAGCATCAACATCAGTGAAAGCGCCGATAACAGTAAGCAAGACTGACAACTGCCAAGATTGGTCTCTGATTTGCCTTACGAAATGCAAAGCATTATCTAAAAGAGAAATCGCCTTTGCTTTGTCAACTTCAGCCAAAACTTGAGCGATTTTGCTTAAAGCCAACGCTTTCCATTCGGGTTCGTCAATCTCTTCAACAGCCTTCAATCCTTCATCTAACAACTCTTTTGCTGTCATCAAGTCCTTTCACTCCTTCATCTCATCAAATTTGTCACACTGGCAAGTTGCTTTGGCTTGCGATTTTAGCGATGTAAACTCCAAAACATCATTTTGTGTCAAACTTCGCTTGTGGACTCACAATTTTGTTTGTGCAAACAAAAGAGGCGGTGAAGAAGATGGTTTGGAGTGTAGGGCTTTTCGCCTCGCTCATTGTTCTGAATGCTCTTTGCGCTTTCGGTTGGACTTGGCTTTGGCATAAAACAAAAAAGCAGCCAGAACAAAGAAACTTATTTGCCCGCATCTTGACAGCAAAATTGCTTCTGATTTTTGCTGCTTTGTTGACTTTGCCTTCCGATCCACCTTTTCAACCTGACCAGGCGTTGGGCATTGGTTTGCTCGCTATTGCTTTCGGTTCGTCTTTGAGCCTTTGGCTTTCAGAAGTTAGAGGCAAATTGTGGCTCGGTTACATCGGAACTTTTTTGCCCTTTGTCATACCGATTGCTTTCCATTCAAGCAATCCTTTTCCGTCGCTTTTAGGCTTGCTTGCAGGAAATGTTTTATTTTGGTTTTGCCTTGGTGAAATTTGGCTCAATCGTGCATTGACAGTCATCTCGTTGGTTGCTTCCATCGGTTTGGCTCGGCTTCACGGAGCACCAGAAGGAATGGAAAGGAAAGTTTGGCAAGCATTACCAGCAATTTGGGCTATCGCAGGATGGTTCGGTATTAGCATGGTTCAATCTTGGCAGAAGTATTGGCGAAGTGCCACTGAAGGGATTGTTAACTTCGTTATCCCTTCTGTTTCTTTGCTGATTGGCTCAGCCATTGTAGGATTTTGGGCGAACGATTGGAGGTTTTCTATCTTGACAGCGCTCACTTGCTTTGCTGCGCTAACAGCAATTCAAACCGAGATGACAAATCTGCAAGATTTGAATGTCCTCCTTTGGATTGGGTTGCTTGTAATAACTTTCGCCACTATGCCTTTTGCCAATGAGTTTAGGTTGCTTGGCGGTTACGGTGCTGCTTTGGCTTCGTTAATTTTGGCTTGGTTGACTTTGGCGCAAGTTGAAAGCCGAAAAGTTTTAGTTCAAGGGGCAACATTGACAGCGACATTTGCTTTGTTTCGCTTCTTCGCTGAAGTCCACCCTCTTAGGATGCCTCGTGCAGACCTTTACACTCATTACACTTTTGTCGGATTTTTGCTTGGTGCAACCCTTCCTTTTTTGTTGATGCGATGGATGGAAAGAAGGCAAAACATAACACGCAACCTTGAAGTCGGTTTCTGGTCGGCAATGATGCCTATTGCCATCGGTTCAATTTGGGGAGTCAAGGCTGTTGCTGGCTACCTTGCAGGTGGAATTGCTTCAGTGTTATTTGCTTCGCCCTTCGCTTTACCGACTCTGTTTGCGGGTTTTGCAACGGCTTTGCCTTTAACTTCACTTGTTGAGCCTGCGTCGGATTTGCCAAGAAAAGTTCGCATCTGGATTTTGATTGGTATAGCATTAGCCTTCGTCCTCACATTGTTGATTGACATTTTCCTTCAACGGTTGAGAAGCCAAAGCAAGTGATGCCTCAAAAAGATTCCTTCAAGTTATGCCACTGATGACCTTGAAAGATTGTGGGGCAATAGTCGGGTGTGCTAATCAGCATCAAGCAAAAGAATGCATCCAGTTATGCTCCACGAACTTTTCGCACCGCTTTTGACAATGTTTCTAATTTCCGCTTGGCATCCGCTCTCGGTAGAAACTCAAGACCGCAATTGGGATTGACATGCAACCGTTCAGCGCCGACAATACTTGCAGCCCACTCAATTTGTTTCGCAAGTTCATCAATAGGTTCGGGCTTGATATTTCGGGCATCAACGACGCCAAAGCCAAGCACTTTATCTTGCGGAAAATTGCTTTTGACAAGTTCAAAGTTTCGGTTTTCTTCGCCACTGCAAAAGTCAAGTCCGATGATTTTGACAGGAAGTTGAATCAACACATCCCAAATTTTGCTTGCATCGGCGAAAAAGGTGTAAAGGGCAAATTCAGCCTTCACTCCTTCGGTTGTTC
>JANXCD010000002.1 GCA_025060305.1 Armatimonadota bacterium
GAGAGCCTTTGAGCAATTGAGTCACGACCCAGATGTTGCACTTTTTGATGCTCAAGGTCGTGCCCATCCCCGCCATTTCGGTTTGGCTTGTCACATGGGTGTTTTGCTTGACTTGCCTTCAATTGGTTGCGCCAAAAGTAGGCTTTACGGTCAGGCTGATGAGGTTGCCGATGAAGATGGAGCGATGACGCCCCTTTACGACCCTGTTGACAGTCGCATCTTGGGCATGGTCCTTCGGACGAAGAAAGGAAGCCCACCAATTTATGTTTCCATCGGTCACAAATTTTCGCTTGAGACAGCAGTTAATTTCGTGCTTCGTTGCACGAAACCCAATCAAAGGTTGCCTGAGCCTTTGAGGTTGGCTCACTTTCACGCTCGCCAAAGATTGACTGAGCCAACTAAAACCTCAGAAATTCAAGAGACCCTGTTTTAGGTTTTGCATCGGTTTTAGATTTCGCATTAATTGGGTTTTTGCATGGGTTTGAAAGCCATACCCCCAAACTTTGCAAACTTGCTCACTTGTTTTTCAAAAACCGATCGGTCAAATCAGTATCGCTGTCACTTTCGTGCCTGCAGGGAGATAGGTAACTTCTTCTGGGATAACGATGAAGCCATCTGCCTCAGACAGACTTGTGATTGTGCCTGACTCTTTGTAAGCGCTTTCGGCGACGAAGCCTTCGTCCTGTCTTCTGAGCCTCACTGTCAAAAATTGCCTTAAGCCTTCAGGCGAATGGACATCGTTTGTCAATGTTGCAGTAACGGTGTTTGGTTGCCATTGTGGCAACCTTGCCATTTTGCGCCAAACTGGCACCAACAGCACCATCGCCATCATCAAGCAAGAGGTTGGAAACCCGGGCAAATTGACAACAATTTTTCCGTCCAAAATGGCAGTCAAAGTTGGACGACCTGGACGGACAGCAAGACCATGAAAGAACACTTTGCCCCTTTCACTCAAAATCTTTGGCAACAAATCTCGCTCACCAACAGCACTACCAGCCGAAAAAACCACACAGTCAGCAATTGAAGTCGCTTCCTCCAAAGCACGCAACAAAGCCTCAGGCTCATCAGAGACAATTTCCCTCGGCAAAGGTTCACAGCCATGTTGTTTTGCCAAAGAAGCGATAGTGTAAGTGTTGATGTCATAAATTTGACCGACCTGCAAGGATGTTCCAGGCTTAGCAATTTCATTTCCTGTTGGCAAAATCGCGATTTTGGGTTTGTCATAAACCTCAACCTTGTCAAGTCCTAACGCTGCCAACACCCCAATCTTAGCAGGTGTCAGGAAAGTCCCTTCATTCAACACGATGCTGCCTTGCCTAATATCCGCACCTTTTTCAGTTATGTTGGAAAGGGCGGGAAGTGCTTTCAGCACTCGCACCGTTTCGCCATCTTGCTCAGTGTCTTCAAAGGGCACGACGCAATCTGCACCTTCTGGCACAGGCGCTCCTGTTGCGACCTTAACGCAAGTTCCTTTTGTCACTGCTGAAATTGGCAATTCGCCCGCATAAACCGAACCGACAAGTTTCAGGCTTACAGGATTTGACGATGACGCTTCTGAAATATCGCTTGCCCTCATTGCATAACCGTCCATTGCTGCTCGGTGGAAAGGTGGAACATCAAAAGGAGCAGTTACAGTTTCCGCCAAAACTCTGTTGACTGCTTGAGTCAAGGCTAACTTTTCTGTGCGTTTTACAGGCATCGCTTCACCCAGCAACTTTTCAAACGCTTCATCAAACTTCGTCAAAGGCTTTCCGCCATGATAGTGGCGCATCCTTAATTCACCTACCTTATGCTCACAAAGAATTTGCGCTATTTACTCAAAGGCTCGCTGCCATTCGCTCACATAAACCCCAGAAATCGGTCAGTGTTTTGAAGCGAACCAAATAATTGCCAAAGTCACTTTGTGAAAATTTTTCCACAAGCGATCATGCTGCATCGTTCTTTGCCCAAAGTTCTGTTAGAGCATCAGTGGCTTGGCTAATGCCTGATTGAAAAATCGGCTTTAATAAAGCACTTCGCATTAGAGAACGACGGATAGGTTGATTAGTGGGACTTGACCGAAAACTTGCAACTGGATTTTATCTGTCCCAAATTTTGTTAGCGATTGAAGACGAAAGTTTTCAATAAAACCAGAGAAGTTAGAGAGTGAGGTTTAAAAGCCGTGAAGATTCGGCTTATCCTTTTTGATGCTGGTGGAACGCTTACGAAGGTTTTGCCTGAGCGAGAAGAAAGATTGCGTAAGGCTTGCATTTATTTTGACCTTAAACCAGTCCCTGATGAAATAGTGGCTTTGCAAGGTTTACAAACTATTGAACGATTTTTTGTAGGTGCAATTCAAGAAGGGCGAATGATTGACCGAGAGACAATTCGTGAAGGAGTAATTTTGATGCTGTCAAGCATGGGAGTAGCAGGTAGACTTGATGACCCTTCACTACTTTGGGATTTCGTTGAGACGCAATATGAGTTTGAAGTTCCGATGGAAGGCGCTTTGAAAACTCTTGAAGTTTTGAAAAGCCAAGGCTATTTGCTTGCTGTCGCATCAAATGCTACCCCTGCTTATGAGACTACACTTAGGCAATTAGGAATTTCTGAACGAGTTGATGCTATTTTCCTTTCTGATGCTATTGGTTATGCAAAGCCAGACTATCGGTTCTTCAAATTTATCCTTGAAAAAATGAAGGTAGCACCTGAAGAGACGGTTCATGTGGGCAATTCTTATTGGCATGATGTTGTTGGAGCAAGAAGGGCAAACATTCTGCCAATTTATTTTGACCGACGGAATATTCTAACTGATACTGACATTGATTGCCCTCGCATTACTTGCTTACATGATTTGCCTAATCTTTTTGGGCAAATGGCTCATAGGTAAACTTTTCTGCCTTCAGGCGCCACCTTTTAAGCCTCTGCTACCCGCCATACTTTGCCTTCAAAACATCAATCCTGCTGACAATGCCTACTAACTTGCCTGCATCAACGACAGGAACACGCTTGATTTTCTTCTTGACAAGGATTTCAGCAACTTCGTCAACGGATGTTTCAGGTGAAACAGAAAGGACTCGCTTTTTCATAACTTCGCCAACTGTCTTTGCAGTCGGGGAAGCAGCAAGCAAATCCGCTTCGGTCAAGATTCCAACAACTTTCGTCTTATCCTTCTCATCAACGACAGGGACACCGCTGATTTTGCGGCGGACAAGCAAGCGGGCAGCATCTTCAATGGAGGTTGATGGTTTGACCGTCACGACCTTCGCCGTCATGATTTCCTTTACTGTCTTTGCGGACATTTTTCATCCCTCCTCGTCGCTTGAAATTTTTTGCGACACAACCTCTCAACCGCAACTCAAAACTTATCACAAGAAAAATTGTTTGTCAAGACCTCAGTGAAGCATTAGCAAACTTTTGGGTAATAGCGTTGCCTGTTATTAAGACAGCGCTTTCAGAAGGCTAATTGTTTCCTCCAAAATTTTTTCGCCTGTCCCTTTTTCAACGAAACTGTGGAAGCCCGTCCAGACTTGATAGCCTCCAAGCCTAAATCCTTCTTCATCGGGTATGTAGCCAATCCAATCGTTGGCAAGAGTGAAGATGTAGGTGTAGCGGAAAGGCGAACGGCGCTTGATTTCAACGCCTAAGGAAGTGAAAAGTTCGCCCGGAATTCCCACAATTGCGATGTCGTCAATGAGAATAACTTGCAACCATGTTTTTCGCTCTTCGCCTTGGTGTGGTGCAAGGGCTTGTCTCATCTTTCGGAAAACCTCAATGGTCGCTTCTGGGTTGTCTTTGATGCGCTTATGGCAGTAAAAGGCGACGGCTTTCTCTTCTGCATCTTCATCAAAGGTTCGCACTCGGTAGGCAAACTCTTTCTTGACAGCAATAAGCCTCTTTACTTCCCTTCTCTGAGCCTTTGTCAACCCTTCCTTGATGGCTTGTTTGATGCGAAAAACCATCTCGTCAGTTGAAAGGGTCAAGTTGTGGGTTGAGCCTGCTGCACCGAGAAAGAAAAGTGCTGTCCCGCCCAACTCCATCTCAAGTTCCTGCGCTGCCAAACCGTAAAAACTTGGCGAACGAACTTCACCCTTTCTTGTGCCGATGGTGTGGGTTGAGTGATTGAACATCAAAGCGACCATTTGACCTTTAGGCTTTTTGAACGCCCAAACGGGCAATTCAGGGTCAAAAGGACCTGTCGGTCGGATAGCATCGTCCCTCGGTCCAACCCAATAAATCGTCCCGTCAGAAAGAAGCAAACGGCTGTTTTGACCGACGGTTGCTTCTTGGCTCAACCAAAAATGCAAATCAATCTCAGCATCGTAAGCGATTTTTTCGTTGGCTTTAAGTGCAGCAGAAACGACGGCTTCTTTCAGTTGTGCGATAAACTTTTCGTCTCCGTCATAGCCGTGAACCCTCACCGTTGATGGCGCATGATGAGTGTGGGTTGCGGAAATGAGGATGTTAGCAAAGGGTATGCCTGATTGCCTCTCAATGCTTCTTGCTGCCTCATCAAGAATGTCACGACCAATCATCAAGACATCACAGGAGATGAGGCAAAGTTTTGTTCCGTTTTGCTCAAGGACAAGTGCTGTCGCTCTCAGTTGACCTTCCTGACCTTGAGCATAGCGTGGATGAATTCCACCAGCGATTACCATGCTATCGTCTCCGATTAGTTCTACTGCCACTGCTGCTGCTCTCATAGTTATTGCCCTCCTTCATTTGCTGATAATTGCAGTTCAACCATTGTAAAAAGATAGGAGATGTTTTGTTTAGAAGCAAGTCATTTGCCGAAAAATTTCAAAAGCAATTCTTTTGCCCTAGCAATTCTTTTGCCCTTGCTGGAACGGATTTCAGTTTTTGAAGGGATTACGCAGTTGAATGTGCAGACTGTCGTCAAAAGAGTGACAACTGCGTAAATCCTGCTTTGGCTGGCTTTAGGCGAGGGTCGGTTCTGAAGTGAGACGAACATAGATGCAGTCGGCAACATCAGTGTCAACAGCATATTGGGTATAGTGAACCTCAAAGACAAAAGAAGGGAAGCGTCGTATTAGCCTAAGAGGTTCGCCGGGCAATACTCCCATCGCCATCAGTTTTTGCATCACTGCTGTATCGGCAGCCTGAATGTAAGCGATATGTCCTTCCTCGTTAGGTTTCATCTCCGATAGCGGGACAATCAGTCTTATGCCTGCTTTCCTTGCTTCATCACAGCATTTGCCTGGCGGAATTTCGCCACCATGAGGGCAAAACCTCGGATGACCGAGCAAGGTGCAGATTGCTTCTTCAAGCCCTTCATAAAGGGCGTGTTCAATGCTGCAGGCAGCCTCGTCCAAGATATTATCGGCGGTTTTAAGCAAATCAACAAGCAATCTTTCTGCTAACCTTCTCCTTCTAAGAGCCAACTTTGCTAATTTTTCGCCTTCGTCGGTCAAATGCAACTCACCATTAACTTGTCGGATTAGCCCTGCCTCTTTAAGTTCTCGGATCGCTTCGTTAGTGAAAGATGCCTCAAGTTGAGGCAAATATGGTGGTTGACTTTTCTCTCTTTGGCGAATCCAAAGCAACTCCAAAACATGTTCAGCATCTCGGCTCAATATCATATTTCTCGTCGCCTCCGTTGCGTTCCTCTTTCTTTAGAAAAAGTTCCTGCCCTTCACTTTTTGCTGCGAATGTTTTTTGTTAGTCTTTTGCCATATTATTGGCTTCAATTCGTAATTGCTAATGAATTCCCGATTGCCGACTTAGCCAAGCAAAGAATTTTCCTTGAGGATGTGGAGGTTCAAAGTTTCTTTGCGATTTCCCTCATGTTCTCGCAGACAGCCTGCCCAAACTCCGAGCACTTGATCGGCTCAACCCCAATTTGCCTTGCCAAGTCGTAGGTGACCCTCTTTTGCTTGATTGTCTCTGAGATGCCTTTCTCAACCAAATCTACTGCTTCGTGCCAACCGATGTATCGGAGCATCATGACGCCTGACAAGATAACCGAACTTGGGTTGACAACATCTTTGCCAGCATATTTGGGAGCGGAGCCGTGAGTTGCTTCAAACAAAGCAACATAGTCGCCTATATTGGCGCTCGGTGCCATGCCCAATCCGCCAACCATTGCTGCTAAAGCGTCGGAGATGTAGTCGCCGTTGACATTCATCGTGGCAATGACATGGTATTCGTCAGGTCGGGTTTGAATTTGTTGGAACATGTTGTCGGCAATTCTGTCCTTGACGACGATTTTGCCTTCAGGGGCTTTACCCCCATACTGCTCGGTGACTTCCTGCTCCGTCACCACATAGTCACGGAACTCGTTGAGAGCAACTTCATAACCCCATTTCATGAAAGCGCCTTCAGTGAATTTCATGATGTTGCCTTTGTGCATAAAGGTGACTGTTGGGAGTTTGTTGTCAATGGCATATTGGATTGCCTTGCGGACGAGCCGTTTGGTAGCGAATTCACTGATTGGCTTAATACCGATGCCAGAATCCTCTCGCACTTTAACTCCCATTTCCTTCTTGAGCCACTCAATAACCTTTTGCGCTTCTGGAGTTCCCTTCTCCCATTCAATGCCAGCGTAAAGGTCTTCAGTGGCTTCTCGGAAGACGACCATGTTGACTTTTTCTGGACGGCGCATGGGTGACGGGACTCCCTCATACCACTTTGCTGGTCTCACACAAGCATACAAATCCAAAACTTGCCTCAAAGTAACATTCAGCGACCTGAACCCTGTTCCAACTGGAGTTGTCAGTGGACCTTTAATTGCGACGATGTATTCGGCGATTACTTTGAAAGTGTCATCGGGCAAAAGTTCACCATAGACAGCCTGTGCTTTCTCACCGGCGTAGGCTTCAAACCAAACGATGCGTCTTTTACCACCATAAGCCAATTCCACAGCAGTGTTCAAGACTGGGTGCGCAGCGCGCCAAATGTCAGGACCTGTCCCATCACCTTCAATCCAAACGATGATGGGATTGTCGGGAACTTGAAGGCGTCCATCTTTGACCTCAATCTTTTCGCCTTCGGCGGGGGGCGTCAATTTTTTTAACTTCACGGTTTCCCACCTCCTTCCAAAGCGTTTTGCACTTAAAATTTTTGACAAACCTTCAATGAAGCGCAATAGCGGCGCCTGTCAGGTTAAACCCCGATAGGTACTTGAGTTCTTGGGCAATTTTTGTAAAATTAATGAACCGAAATTTCAAAGACTCCGATTTTTGCTGCAATTTTTCAGGCAGACTGTCTTTTGCTCTCACAAAAAACTTAACTGCTTAAGTTTCAAGCAGGTTGTCAAAAGGCAAGTTAACAATCAAGCAATGATTAATATAGCATCGGCTTTCAAAAAATTCAAAAATTTAACTTCGGGCTAATCCCAAACTCTAAATTGCAAAGGTTCAAATTGTTAGGGCGTGATAACAGAGACAGGACTTACGCAGTTGGCGTTGTTTTGTAGGGGCAGACGACAGTCTGCCCGAAGAAACTGTCGCAAAAATTCAACAAATCGGGCGGATTTCACCCTTACATCCAACTGCGTAACTCCTAACAGTAGTAAAGTTTCCTTTGGCTAAGATTCAATCCTTTGAACTTTGGATGACTTGTAAGGAGGTTGAAGCAATGGCTAAGGATTTGACGAGACGAGAATTTTTGAAAGCGACAACTCTGGCTGGAGTATTGGCTTCTTCAGTGAGACAAAGTTTTGGGCAAGTTGTTGAACCAATTCATGTTGCGATAATCGGAACTGGCGAGCAGGGGCGAACTTTGCTTGGTCATTTGCTCAAAATCCCTAATGCTGATGTCGGAATGTTGAAACTCTTTTTGGGATTGACAGAGCAAGAGGAAGAAACTTTTCAGTTGCCTAACTTTAAGATTGGAGCACTTTGCGACATTTACGAGCCACATTTGAAGCGTGCCCTTGACATGGTTGGTCAACCTGTTCCGACCTATGATGATTATCGGCGGGTTTTGGAGGACAAGAGTGTCAACGCTGTCATCATCGCTACGCCACCTCATACTCACAAGCAAATTGTTTTAGACTCATTGCAGGCTGGAAAGCATGTTTGGTGTGAGCCACCCTTAGCACTTAACTTGGAAGATGCAAAATCAATTGCACAAGCAGGCATCCAAGCAAATACAGTTTTCCAAGTTGGATTGCAAAAGCGTTACAATTCAACATACTCACATTCTGTCAAGTTCATAAGGACAGGGGTTTTGGGGAAACTGATTTTGGTTCATGCCCAATGGCACCAGAAGACGAGTTGGCGCAAACCTGTGCGAGACCAAGCCTTTGAGCGACAAGTCAATTGGAAACTTTACAGTGAAACTTCGGGCGGATTGTTAACAGAAATCGCTTTGCACCAATTTGATGTCGCAAGGTGGTATTTAGGTGCTTTGCCTGTTTCTATATCTGCATGGGGCAGCACAATCTTGTGGCAGGATGGACGAGAAGTTCCAGACACAATTCAATGCCTTCTTGATTTTCCAGAAGGCGTTCGGATGACCTACCACGCCACACTCACTAATTCTTTTCAGGCAACTTATGAATTTTTTGCAGGCGAATTTGGGACAATTTACTTATCTGGAGGGCTTGGAGTTTTGTTCAAAGAAGCCGATGCGCCAAGCCTCGGCTGGGAAGTTTATGCCCAAAGACATCGGTTGGGTCGTGACGAAGGCGTCATGCTCATTGCAAATGCGACCAAGTTGCTTGAGTTGGGTAAAGAGCCAAGCAAATTCGGATTCCGAGAAAGCCTTGAAAATAACGAGTTTGTTTTAGCCCTCATCCGGTTTGCAATGGCAATTCGTGAAGGCAAAAAAGTTGCAGCAGGAGCATTGCAAGGTTTAGAAGCAACAGCAATCGCAATTAAAGCGGTTGAGGCTTTGACAAAAGGGACAACTCAAAACATTAAAGCAAGTGACCTACAGTTGTGAAAAAAACATTCAACCTAAAAAATCGTAGGGGCGCAAAGTTGCGCCCCCATTCTTGCCTCAGCGTGGCTGCTCTGATTTTTTGTGACGAAGACAAAGTTCAGCGTGGTCGGTCATCATCAATGGTAAAGCGGTGCATCACACACCTGACACCGCAAATGTTGGGATTTGTTTCTGACAGGAAGTTGAGAGTAACTGCTTTTGCGTGACCGTCAACCCAAACGACATTCGTTAGCCTAAGGTGTCGCCCCAAAATCGCACCGTTGTTGCGTCGGTTGAGCAAAGCAGGAAACGGAAACGAATCCAAAGGATATGTTGGCTGAGGGTCATTAAGGTCACGGCGGTAAAAGTCAGCGCTCTGACCCATATTTTGGACTTCTGCGATCAAAACTGTATCCGCAGGCTCAATTATCCTTGCCAAATGTTGATTGTTTGGTGGAGTGCATGTGGACAATGTAGTCGCTATACCGCAGCCTCCGTAATACATGTTGTTGATAGCGTAACTTCCGAAGCGTCGCCCAACATTGGTTTGACCGTTCGGATCACCACAGTCAGGCTCTCTTCGGATGTTGCTGCCATCGGGAGTATAGGGCTGATAGACATAACGCTTGTTTTCGGCAAGGGTGTGAGCGGTAGTTCCATCCCACAATGTTCCATGAATTGGAGCGAAGGGGTCGCTAGGGCAATTGAACATTTCAGTGTTTTTGACATACGGTTGGATTACATCCATCCAACGAGGTGTAGAGCAGTTGGTGAAGTGAGGGCCTTCGGGGACACGAGGCGGGTCAGCGTATGCGTTTCGCACAATCATTTCATCAAAGTCTTGAGTGTAAATCTGGATGCCGAGCCCGATTTGCTTGACATTTGAAAGGCAAGAGGTCTGGCGAGCCTTTTCCCTAACTTGGCTGAACACGGGAAACAGGATAGCCGCCAGAATGGCGATTATCGCAATCACGACCAACAACTCAATTAAAGTGAAGCCGTGACTGCGTTCTCGCCCGGTTTTAGTCAGCAGATTGTTGTCAAGCATCATCACGCCTTTTAACATCTTAATCACCCCTTTGAGACGAGGTTTTTTGCAAGGCGGTTTCAATTTTGAACTGAGAGGTTTAAGAGGGCGTTAAATTCAAATTAGAAGGCTGTTAATAATTAGCAGTTTGGTTCAAGTTGCATTAGCGTTCTTTCAATCACGAAATTATAGTATTCAACATAACTTATTGCAGAAAAAACTGGACGCTCTTTACTTCAAGGTGTGTTGGTAATATGCCGTTAGATTTTTCGGCAGAGCAGTAGCCCTGCCCTTTGAGAGATTTTTAGCCAATTCGGAGGGCACGCCTACTGGCGTGCCGATTTTTTCTGTCTTGATCTCTTCTGTTGGGCAGTAGTCCGACCTTGAGGTTACACCAACAAACTTTTGAGTAAAGATTGAAACTGGATATTCAGGCAGGGCACTTCCCTGTTTTTTCGGGCATATTTTAGGCATAGTTCACTTGCTCTTTCTGCAATTTGTCGTGCAGCATACTATAGTTCAATCCTACCCAAACCGTTATGCTAAAGGCGTTTATTGACTAACAATTTCCTTCAAGGCAGCCATTGTTGCTTCGTAATCTGGTTCATTAGTGACTTCAGGCACAATTTGCTTGTAACGAATCACACCATCTTTATCCACAATCCAAACGGAGCGAGCCAAAAGTTTCAGTTCCTTGATAAGCACGCCGTATTTGATTCCGAAGTCACGCTCTTGATAGTCGCTAACCACTTTAATGCGGTCAATGTTGTTTATTCCGCACCAACGCTTTTGAGCGAATGGCAAGTCAACGCTAATGTTGAGAACAACCACATCCTCGGAAAGGTTCGTAGCAAGTTCGTTGAATTTTTTACCTTGAGCATCGCAAACAGGAGTGTCAAGGGAAGGCGTTACGGAAATGAGCACTACCTTGCCTGCGAAATCTTTCAGGGTCACGGGTTTCAAGTCAGTATCTACAACTTGGAAGTCAGGTGCTTTTTCGCCGACTTGCAAATCTTGACCTAAAAGCGTCAACGGGTTGCCACGAAAAGTCACGACGCCTTGTCGCTCCTGAGCCATCTTAGCCTTCCTCCTTCCGAAATTTTTTGAAGAGCACCGCCACAATTATAGCAAGTTTGCACCAGAAAATTTAACCGCTCATAAGGTTGTTGGACATTGCAAGCCCTTTTGTTATCGTTTCGCTGCTGAACTTGATGTCACCTTTGTTGTGACTTTACTTTAACCTTAGTTCATCTTATTGCTTTGGAATGCGAAAATTGCTTGTCGTCAAAAAAGATTGTTTGTATTTGCGACATCATCAAGGAGACAGCAAAGGAGGCAAAGAAAATGGTTCGTGACATATTGCGAAGTTTGAAAGTGACTTTTAGTCACCTGTTCGCACCTAAGGTAACGGTTCAGTATCCTGATGAAATTGTCAAAGTTGCGCAAAGGTTTCGTGGTCGCCACATTTTGCGCCGTTGGGAAGATGGTAAGGAACGCTGTATTGGCTGCCATTTATGTTCTGCTGCTTGTCCTGCTGATGCAATAACTGTTATCGCAGAAGACAACCCTCAAGACAAGCCGATTTCTCGTGGCGAGCGATATGCAAAGGTTTACCAAATTGACCTGCTTCGTTGCATCTTTTGTGGCTACTGCGAAGATGCTTGCCCTGTTAACGCTATTGTTCTTGGTTCTGGATTTGAATTTTCAGGCTATCGTCGTGAAGACTTTATCGTGAATAAAGAGGATTTGCTTGAGCCGCATCCGAACAGTTTCGGCAAAGACTCCTTTTTTGATAGCACACTTTATGATCGCCCTTATTTGTCTATCCCTAAAAATGTTGACCTTGAAGCGGTCATTGAGGGGCGGAAGAGAGAGATTGAGGAAACCTTAAAGACTGCTAAACCGCCTATTGTCATCAGACCCCGTTGAAATTAACTCATCAAACTTTCAAGTCGTTCGTCGTTTATGAGCGATTTCGGGTCATAGTCTTTTTGATCCAAGGCTTTCAAGCCCACCTGCAAATTTCGGGCAGGTTTTACTTGTTCCTGCCTTTCGTCCAAGATTTCAATTGCTTTTTTCAAGTTACCTTTTTGTCTTCATCTTGATGCTTCCAAAAGTCGCACCCAAGCCAATTTGATAGTCAAGATGCGACGCAGTTCCTTGACGGGTTCAGGATGGTTGTCAACACGAAAGTCAATGTATCTGTCATCAAAGGGGCTTATGACTGAATTGGTAATGGTGAAAAGTCGGCGTTAATGACTATGGGCTAAAGCCTATCCGTTAACTTAGAGGTCAAACCAATTGAATGCTAAGAGCGAGATTTCGGTTGCGAGATTTGTTTAGGGGGCAAGGCTTTACAAAGCCAGAAATTGCTCTTTACCCCTTTGCGTCAAAGAGGAATTTTTTTGAAATTGCGCTTGAATTTTTAAGCCTGTTTTTTAGTTTTAAGGTTCTCTTTCCACAACGGAAAAAGTTCCTTCACGAGAAGCGATTATTTTTTGACCTGCCTGCAAGGACACTTCATGACCATTTAATGTTTTGACGATGACTTGCCCGTGTTTCACTTGCAAGGTTGTAACTCCGTTGGGTTCAACTTTGACTTCGTAGGCAGTTCCTCTGACCGCTGCTGTGATTGCTGGAGTTTCAAGTTCAAGTTTTGAGCGTGCTGGTAGTCGGCGCTTCAAGTTGACGAAAACCGCACCCAAATTGAGCCTAAACAAAGCCTCAATGGCTTTTGTTGCCTTATTGAAGGACGAGCGTGTAACTTTCAACTCGCTTTCTGGTCCGATACGCATTTCAACTTCGTCAACCCATTTTAGGGTGACGAAACTTTCCTTGCCTGTTTTTATGGTTGTTCCTGCTAAGACTAATGAGCCAACTTTTAAGGGTCGCTGGACATTTCGTTTGCGTCCTAACTTGGGCGGTATTAATGCTATCACCTCGCCATTCATTTCAGTTACTTTAGCGACGAGGGGCGCAATCCGCAAAGTCTCAATAGAGCCGAAAATCAAAAGCGTCAATGCAATCAAACCTACCAGCAAAACTAAAGAACCAAGTCGCATTTTTATTTCACCTCCTTTTCTTTTCTGGTTCTATTATGCCAGAAAACTGTGCCTTTGCTAAACTAAAAATGGTGATAATCATGCGGTGGGCAATTCATGCGCGCAAGTTCATCCTGATCAGTTTCTTGGTAGCAGTCTTAAATTTCATTTGCTTTAACCTCACGCCTCTTTGTTGGATCAATGCTAAAGTAACAGACGACTTGCTGAAACACTTTCGCATCAAGCAGCACGAAAGTTTGGTGCTTGTGGTTATTGATGATGAAAGTTTGAACCGGCTTGGTCGCTTCCCTTTTGACCGAAAGGTTTACGCTAAATTGCTAGATAACTTAAGGGAAGCAGGCGCAAAAGTGGTAGTCTTTGACATTTTATTCGTTGAGCCAACTTCTTCTGACAAAATTTTCGCAGAAGCGATGAAGAGATTTGGCAAAGTTGTTTTGGGGATTAACCTGTCTCAAAAGTCAAACCGAGAGCATAAAGACAAAAAAGAGAAGTTAAAGCGTTTCGCCATAGCCCTTGGCTTCCCTTTACCTCTTTCGGCTTTTGATGTGATACTGCCTCCTGAACCCTTACTTGACGCTTGCTTTAGCCTCGGCTTCGTCTATCCCTTCCCAGACATGGATGGTGTTTGCCGGATGATGCCTTTAGCAGTTGGGCTTGATAAACCTAACATCGCCCTGCCTTCACTGAGCCTTGCGGCAGTGATGGCTTTTTCTGGCAAACCCAAAATGTATCATAACTCTCTTCGTTGGAGCGATCGGAAATTAAGTTTAGGCGAAGATTGGGATGTTCCTGTCCTTCCACCCTTCTCAATAGGTCAAATCGGATTTAAATCCTTTTCTTTTGTCAAAGTTCTTGAAAGCGATTTTGAGAAAAATTTTCTCAAGGACAAGTTAGTTTTAGTTGGAATGGCTGCTTCTGGTTTGTCGGACAGGTTGCCGACTTCTACTGACCCTTTGGCTTACGGCGTTGAAATTCATGCATCAGTGATCAATTCACTCCTGACAGGTCATTCTCCCATTTGCTTGCCCCTTTGGCTTCAGTTCATTATCATCTTGGCTTTTAGCGTCCCTTTGGGCATGAGCGTTTTACTTCGCCAGTTTTCACATATTGCTATCGCCTTCCTTTCAGCAATCCTTCTCGCTTTTCTTTCGTCTTTGCTAATGTTGCGATTAGGTTTCGTGATGCCTATAGTGCCCATTTTGCTCTCACAAATCTTTGTTATCTTTGCTGCCATCGGATTGAAGGCTGAAATACAGTGGCGATTCCTTCAACCCTATATTGCTAAGCCAGTGGCTGAAATGTTGCAATCAGTTGAGCCAGAGCAAACTCGCGTTGTTGAAAGGCGTGAAATTACCGTTCTTTTTTCCGACATTAGAGACTTCACCACAATCTCCGCATCTTTGACACCTTACGAAGTTGTCACACTCCTTGAATCATACTTCAACCACATGTCAGAGATTGTCCGAATTTTCGGCGGAGTGATTGACAAATTTTTAGGTGATGGGATGATGGTCTTGTTCGGAACTTCACCAGACCAAAAAGACCATGCTCAAAGAGCAGTTTTGTGTGCCTTTCAAATGCTTGAAGAGTTGAGCGTTGTAAACTGGGAATGGGAACAAGTTGCAGGTTTACCTTTGAAAATAGGCATTGGTGTTAACACAGGAATTGCTATCTTAGGCGAAATCGGTGCTGAGTGGCGTAAGGATTTCACTGCTTTCGGCTTAACAGTAAACTTGGCTCAAAGATTGGAACAGTTGACGAAAGAACTCGGAGAAAATTTGCTTATAGGCGAAGGAACCTATCAACAGGTCTTTGATTTAGTCGTTGCTGAACCCATTGAAATCGCAACAGTCAAAGGTATTGAGCAGCCAATCATTGCTTACAAAGTCTTAGGTTTGACGGAAAAAGGCAAACAATTTAGGCATTTAATCTTGGCAGAAAGAGCATGAAATTAGGTGAAGGGTAAGAATGGCTGACTTATGGACATTCATAAGATTGGGCATTTGGTGGTTACCTTTCAATTGCCTTTGGAGCGCTTTCCTGACACAAGGTTTGCAAGTTAGAGTTGAGCATTTGGCATCACAAGAGGCGAAAGGTGGTGCGCTCGCCTTTCTGACTGCTAATGGTGCAATGCTTTCCTTGTTAAGCCAAGTTTTTGCAGGTCCGATAAGCGATAATTGCTCATCGCCTTTAGGTCGCAGGCGCCCTTTTCTTTTGTTTGGGACAATTTTGGCTTTGCCTTTTCTTTTTGCCTTTGCATGGCTTGACAATTTTCTGTCAGTAGTTTTGTCCTTCGCTCTGCTTCAATGGTTTCTCAACTTTGCAGCGGCTCCGACTCGTGCTTTATTGCCTGACATCGTTCCGCCAGAAAGGCATGGGGTTGCTTCCGCTCAAATTGGGCTTTGGTCTCTTTTGGGTCAAGTTTTAGGCATAGTGGCAATTGGGGTTTTGCTCAGTCCTAAAAACTGGGAAAGTTTGGGTTTCAAAGTTGACAAAGTTACGGCTGAAACTTTGGGGTTGCGTTGTTTTGTCTTTTCACTTTCAGTCTTGTTCTTGTTCACTACCGCTTTGGTTGCTACCTTGCCTGACCATCCTATTCGGAAATCGCAAAGCCCATTTTTTCAAACCATCGCTAATGCTTATCGCTTATCTCTCAAAGAACACTCCGATTTCCTTTGGCTTTTGTCTTCTCGCTTCCTTCTCAACTTAGGCTTTTACACTGCTGTCGCTTTCATGCGTTGGTTTCTCGCTGACACCCTTCAAGTTAAAGACCCAGCGAAAGCGACTATGCAATTGGGTTTGCTCGTCACTTTTGTCAGTGTCCCAAGTGTTTTAATTGGCGGAAAACTTGCCGACAGAATGGACAAACGCAAACTTTGTTTAGGTTCTGCCTTCGTCGGTGGAATTGGCGGTTTGCTTTTTGTGGTAGCGCAAAATTTTGAAACGCTTTTGTTACCAGCAACACTTTTCGGCATTGGCTCTGGTATCTTTGGAGTAGCAAATTGGGCTTGGGCTGTTAACTTGATGCCGAAAGGTGAAGGTGGAAAATTTTTCGCCATCTGGCAATTTGCTTTCACTTTGCCACAAGTCTTCGGTCCAGCAATTAGCGGCAAATTAGGAGATATTGTCAATATCGCATTTGGCAAAGGTCTTGGATGGCGCATAATCCTTTTGCTCTGTGTCATTGAAATGCTTGCAGGTGCACTACTGCTTTTGAAGGTCAAAGAAACAAAGGCTAAATGAATCAAAATCCGAGTTTTGCATTGTGAAAATTAGGCTGACTTATCAGTTATGCTCAGGGAACTTTTTACTTGGCAAAAACCGTTGAATGCATTTGGAATGTGAATTTTGTCTTAGGAGGTGCAAGGTATGTCTCGCATCATTTGGATTTTGACCTTGGCATTTATGGGCAGTAACTTGCTTTTCGCTCAAACAAACCCAAAAAAGCAAAAGGAAATTCATGTTTTCGCTGGCGCTGCAAATACTCCACCTTTGACTGAAGCGGCGAAGTTGTATGAGAAGCGCTATGGTGTCAAAGTTAGGCTAACCTTTGGTGGTTCAGGTGTCGTCCTTTCACAAATGAAACTTACCCGAAAAGGCGATGTTTATGTGCCAGGTAGCGACGATTATATGGAGTTAGCAGTAAAAGAAGGAATTGTTGACACTAAGTCAATCCGAATAATTTGCTGGCTCGTCCCAGTCATTAATGTCCCCAAGAACAACCCAAAAGGCATCAAATCCTTAGATGACCTTGCAAAGCCTAAGACAAGAATAGCCATTGCCGTGCCTGGTTCGGTTTGTTTGGGCGATGTGGCTAAGGAGATTTTGGAAAACGCTGGTCTGTGGGAAAAAGTTCAACCGAACATTGTCATGCAGGCGAAAGATTGCGCTGACTTGGCTTCACAAATTAAATTGGGAACAGTTGATGCCATCATTGGTTGGGATGTCTTCGCCTACTGGTATCCTGACACGCCGATGGAAAACATTCCTGTCCCAGCCGAAATTTTGAGGGTCAGAAACATTCCCGCTGGTGTGACGGTTTTTGCCAGCGACAAGAAAGAGGCTCAAAGGTTCGTTGATTTTTTAGCCTCAGGTTTAGGGAAACTTTGTTATGCCAAATGCGGTTACTCAATCAAGCCTCCAGTCCTCACAAATGCCAAAAGCAACAAATGATGCTATGGGCAATTTACGACCAAGAAATTGCGAAAATTTTCCTTCAGTTTTTTGCACTCGCTGTTACCAACAAGTTGCACGATGATGATTTTTTGCGATGAAGCCACGAAAGGGTTGATGCCGCTCAAGCGAGAGTTAGCACCTTTGACGCTTACCTTGAATTGAAAAATGGCAAAGGAACTTTCACAATGGGACAGTTCAAAGTCTCTTTGATGGAAGAAGTCTTAGAGTTGGCTTCTGTCTTGTTGACACCAGAACGCTACCGATTGGGAGAGTGAATCTGATGCGACCCAGTAAGGGTTATGGCGGCGATGTTGATGAAAGAGTTTGGAAGCGGATTGAAAAGTCAATGAACTTTGAAGAAGGAGACAGGGTTCCAATCTGGGACTTCATTGACAACCCGAAAGTCGTCTTTCATTTTCGTCAAGAAGGTGACGATTACGAAACTTCAATGGTTCGCACCTATCACGGACTTAGCATTGATTTGTGCCGAGGTTATGGCAGTTCCTTTGAACTGTCACAAGAAGGCAAAGTCATCGGCGAAGGGAAAGGTCAAAGGAAAATCAGCGGTCAAACAGCATGGAAAGTTCAATACGAAATTGAAAACATTGAGGAGTTGAAAGAGTATGTTAGGAAAGCCGAGCCAGTCTCTTGGGACTGGATTCGCAAAAATTGGGTCTCTTGGGTCAAAAGTCAACAACAAAAATTCGCACCTTTGACGATTTTTGTGCCAGGACATGGCTGTGGCTTTCATGACGCTTATGGATTGATGGGGCAAGAAAGATTTGCTTACGCTATTTACGATGCTCCAAAAGAAGTTAGGGCTTTGCTTGAAATTACGGGTGAAACCGCTTATAGGTTCGCAAAAGTAGCGGCTGAAGAGCAAATTTGTCCGCTTTACTTTATGGGCGATGACATCGCCTACAAAAATGGCTTACTATTTTCGCCATCGTTTCTAAGGGAAACTTTCTTGCCAATGCTCAAAAGGTGCATTGAACCTTTACACGATGCTGGAATTAAAGTCATCTTTCACAGCGATGGAAACTTATGGCAAATCCTTGATGATTTGCTGGATGCTGGCATTGATGGATTAAACCCAATTGAACCTTTGGCGGGAATGGACTTAGGCGAACTGAAGCGGAGATATGGCAAGAGGTTAATTTTGGTTGGTGGGATTGATTGCTCGGTGCTTCTGCCACTTGGAACACCTGAACAAATACGAAAAGCAGTCAAGGAAGCAATCCGAATTGCAGCGCCGAAGGGTGGTTTTTTCATCGGTTCGTCAAGCGAAATCAACCCAGCAATTCCTCTTGAAAATGTCCTCGCATTCTTTGAAGCCTGCCGAATTTATGGGCAATATCAAGTTGAGTAGCAAAGCGATTTACGGTTTCCCAACAAAAGGACAGGGAAGCAAGATGGAAATGAAGCGGCGGGATTTTATTCTAAGTTTGATAGGGTTAGGTTTGTCGGTATTGAGCAAAAAGGACGCACAAAGGAGGTTAAACGGCTTGAAAAGCGAAATTTCTCGCTTGAAAGTCCTTGACGACCCTAAACATCCGAACTACCGCCGTTATTTGGTCACTGAGAAAGACCAACCTTTCTTTTATCTCGGAGATACCGCTTGGGAACTCTTCCACAGACTAACACGAGAAGAGGCAGAAATTTACCTTCGTGACAGAGCACAAAAAGGTTTCACTGTCATCCAAGCAGTTGTCCTTGCAGAATTTGACGGTCTTAACACTCCAAACGCCTATGGTCAAAAGCCACTTCACAACAACGACCCTACACAACCAAATGAGTCTTACTTTGAGTTTGTTGACTTTGTTGTTGATAAAGCGAACGAGTTGGGGCTTTATGTTGGCATGTTGCCGACATGGGGTGACAAAGTGAACAAGAAGTGGGGAGTTGGACCAGAAATTTTCACGCCTGAGAATGCGAAAGTTTATGGCGAGTTTTTGGGACGAAGGTATCGCAACAAAGGCATCATTTGGATTTTGGGTGGTGACAGACCGATTGAAAATGAAACTCACTTGCAAATTTGGCGAGCGATGGCTGAAGGGTTGAGGATGGGCGATGAAGGCGAGCATCTCATCACTTATCACCCGATGGGCGGACAATCTTCATCTCAATGGCTTCACAACGAACCTTGGCTGGATTTCAACATGCTACAATCTGGTCATCACGCAAGGCACATTCCCAACTACGAAATGATTGAGCGAGATTACAACTTAAAACCTATCAAGCCTTGTATGGATGGCGAACCGAGATACGAAGAGCATCCAATCAATTGGGAACCGAAGAACGGTTGGTTCAACGACTACGATGTCCGTCAAGCAGCCTATTGGGCTTTGCTTGCAGGCGCTCACGGACACACCTATGGCTGCCACGAAATTTGGCAGTTTTACGACCCTGAAAGGCAAAAGCCAATTTCACATGCAAGGACGCCTTGGCAAAAGGCTTTGCATTTTCCTGGCGCATCTCAAATTAGGCATGCGAAAGATTTAATGCTTTCACGACCGATGCTCCTTCGCATTCCAGACCAAACTTTGCTTTCGTCAGAACCTAAGACAGGAGCAGAACATGTCAGAGCAGCAAGGGCAGTTGACGGAAGTTACGCCTTCGTTTACATTCCTGTTCCAAAGCCAATGAAAGTTCGCCTTGATAAGTTATCAGGCAGAGAGATTCGTGCATGGTGGTATGACCCAAGAATAGGCGAAGCAAAGTTGATTGGCGAATTTAGGCGAGAGAGTGAGAAAGAGTTCAAGCCTGAAGGTTCAGGCGAAACCGATTGGGTTTTGGTGCTGGATGATGCCAGCAAAGATTTTCCTTCGCCAAGCAAATGATAGATTTGCGAAGGCGGGCGGTCTTGTAAAAAGTTTTCGCTGAAGCAAAGAGCAAAAGTTTTTTGCCGCCCGCCTGTTAGATGCGAGGCATTTAGCCGACTTTGACTTCAATGCGTCGCTGAGATGGCTTAGGTGCTTCACGATAAGGAATTCGCAACTCTAATACGCCATCTTTGTAACTTGCTTCAATGTGCTCGGTGTCAACACCTTCAGGCAACTGAATGGAGCGCTCAAATGAGCCATAGTAGCGTTCGCAGCAAAGGACATCAACTTCGCTTTCTTCCCACTTTCGCTCGCCCTTAATCGTCAGGAAGCCATCATTATCAACGGTCACTTCAATGCTTTCTGGTGAGATGCCAGGAACATCCATTCGGATTACCAAATTCTCTCCCTTGCGGAATATGTCAGTTGAGGTAATCCAAGTCCTTTGGGTTGAACATTCGCCGTCTTCCCAAGTTGAAAGCCAAGAAGCCAAATCTCGGAGCATCATCTTTGTCAGTTCGTTGAAGGCTCTGTCAAATTCTCGCCAAGGTGAAAGTCGGTTTTCTCGCCTAACCAAAGTTGTCATCTTCTTTTCCCTCCTTTTGCCAATCTTTCATGTTTTTAGGGAGCGTCGTTTTTTCGCTCCCATCGTCACTGATGCAAAAGGTTGCAAAAGGATGCGCAGAAAGAATTCGGACGATGGACAAGTGGCATGGGAAAGGCTTACTTTAGATTAGAGGGGGGTTACATAGCCTTTCTTGCCTTCACCATCCAATTTTGGAATAGAGTGCAAAAGTTATATACAGCCTTAAAAAAACTCCACTGCTTACACAGAGGTGAAGGCGAATGGAATTGAGACCAATGACTGCCGAAGAGGCGAAACGAGAGTTTGAAAGGTTAAGACAGAAAGCCATTGATAAAACCGTTGATGCCCTGAGCCCAAAGGAAGCGGAGCAAGAAGCAGAAAGGCTTCGCAAGGAGTTGACAATCCACTCTTGGCTCTACTATGTTCTCAACTCGCCCATCATCAGCGATGAAGAGTATGACCTTTTGTTCCGAAGGTTGGTTCAAATTGAAGAGCGTTTCCCAGAACTAATCACGCCCGATAGTCCAACCCAAAGGGTCGGCTTCCCACCTGCAGAAGAATTTGCGAAAGTTAGACACAGAAAAGTTATGCTGAGTTTGGACAACGCTTTTAACGAAGAAGAATTGCGTGCCTTTGACCAAAGAGTTAAGCGCTTTCTCGGATTGCCACTTACTGAAGTCATTGACTACACCTGCGAGTTAAAGTTTGACGGTTTGGCGGTGAACCTGACTTACGAAAAGGGTGTGCTCGTTTTGGGAGCGACGAGAGGCGACGGAATTGAGGGTGAAGATGTGACCAACAACTTGCGGACTATCAAAACCATACCGCTCAGATTGCTGATTGAAAACCCTCCGCCTGTCATTGAAGTTCGTGGTGAAGTTTTCATGACAAAGTCTGATTTTGAATTGCTCAACGAAGAGCAAATTCGCAAGGGCGAGAGACCCTTTGCTAATCCCAGAAACGCTGCTGCTGGTTCAGTCCGCCAACTTGACCCTGCCATCACAGCCCAAAGAAGGCTTGACATCTTTTGCTACGGCGTTGGCTACTACGAGGGCATTGAGTTTGAAACCCAATGGCAAGTTTTGCAGTGGCTCAAACACGCCGGCTTCAAGGTCAATGAGCACAGCAGGTTGTGTCACGGCATTGATGAAGTCATTGACTACTGCTACGAATGGATTAGGCGAATTCACGATGAACCTTACTCCGCTGATGGTGTAGTCGTCAAGGTTAACAGGCTTAATTGGCAAGAGCGTTTGGGCTCAACCGCTCACGCGCCCAGATGGGCAATCGCTTTCAAGTTCCCAGCCGAGCAGAAGGAGACAAGGTTGCTCAACATCGTTGTGCAAGTCGGTCGGACAGGTAAGTTGACACCTGTCGCTGAACTTGAGCCTGTTCAAGTTGAAGGCGTGACCATAACAAGTGCTACTCTTCACAACGAAGACCAAATCAAGCGGCTTGATGTTCGCATCGGTGATCGGGTCATAATTCAGCGTGCTGGTGGCGTTATTCCAGAAGTCGTCGGCGTCGTCAAGGAGAAGCGAACGGGTGAAGAGAAACCTTTTGAAATGCCGAAAGAGTGTCCGATTTGTGGAACTCCTGTTGTTAGACCTACGGGTGAAGTTGACTATTACTGTCCAAACAGTGAGTGCCCATCAAGAGTTGAGAATTGGATCAAGCATTGGTGCTCTCGCAATGCGTTGAACATAGAGGCTTTAGGTGAAGAGCGTGTCCATCAACTTGTTGAAGCGGGGTTGCTGAGTGACCCTGCTGACCTTTACTTCTTGCAAAAGTGGCAATTGGTGAAGTTGCCAGGCTGGGGCGATAAATTGGCGACGAAAGTGCTGAGCGAAATCCAAAGGAGCAAAACCGCTCCCCTTTCTCGTTTCATCTTCGCTTTGGGCATAAGACATGTCGGTGAACGAGTTTCAGAAGCCCTTGCTAAAAAGTTTGGCAGCCTTGAAAAACTTGCTCAAGCGAAAGAATGGGAGATTACGACCATCCCTGGTGTAGGTCAAAAAATCGCAGAGAGCGTCGTTCGGTTCTTCCAAAGCGAGTTTGGGCAAAGGTTCATTGAAAAGTTGCGAAAGGCTGGCATCCAGCCATCAATGGAAGAAGAGATTGCTTTCGTTGCAGAATCACCTCTCAAAGGCAAAGTGGTAGTTTTCACTGGTGAACTGGAAAAATGGACACGCTCTCAAGCAGAAGATTTGGTCAAGCGTTTGGGAGGGCGACCAGCCTCAAGTGTCTCACGGCAGACCGATTTTGTCGTTGTAGGTAAAAACCCTGGCAGCAAGTTACAGCGTGCGCAACAATTAGGAGTGAAAATTTTGACCGAAGAGGAATTTGCAAAGATCGTTGAGCCGTTTCAAAGTGGCACTGCAAAACTCTAAGCGAACCAGTAAATATGACAGCAGTCGCTTTTGCTAAGTTGAAAAGTTACTTTGAGGCATCAGCCTGTAACCCAGCAACGGTTCTGGCATTGTTTTTCTCAAAGATTTGCCAGCATATGATTGTTTGTGCTGAGCGCATCCAAATTTGATAGCGCATTTGAGCAAGAAAAAGCAAAATTGAAAATAAGACTTTGAAAACAAAATTGGCGACGGAACGCTTAGGGTAATTCAAGGTCGGGATGAGGTATGGCTTATTCCCAAAAGTTGGAGGCATTAAAGGAAGCAATTTACTCTATTCGCAGAAACCAAATGAGCAATTTGATTCGTGCTCTTTCAAACTGGCTGGGAGCAGAGGGTGCTATTTTGTTCAGGGTTGAAGGCGAAAAATTTGAACCCGTTGCTGAGTTTGGTAAAACCTCAAAATTTTCGCCTTGTTCAACTTTTAGTGGAGAGCAAGGTTTCTTGACTTCACAGGAAGGGCTAAATTTCTGTTGGGCAAAAGTTCCGCCTGAAAGTCAATTTCCAACTTACATTTTTGCAGCCTCCTTCGCTGAAGGTTATCAACCAGATGAAATTGCCCTGCAAGTCGTTTTAGAACTTCTGTCAGTCTTTTTAGGGAGCACTAAAAACGAACAAAATTGGGAACATGTTGCTCGCGCTTTTAGAGTGGCAACTCTTGGTGAATTGGCGGCAGGAATTGCCCACGAAATTAACAATCCCCTACAAGCCATAATTGGAAATGCAGAACTTCTCCTTGATACTACTCAACTTGACGAAGGGGCGAAACGCAAACTTGAAGACATCTTGTCTGCTGCCGAGAAAATCAAGGAAATCGCAAGAGCAATGACTCACTTAGCCGACGCACGCCGAACTGAAGAGAAGGAACTTCTTGACTTTGGTAAAGTTGTTCAGGAGGCAGCCCAATTGGTCGCTTACGCTTTAGTTCGTGAAAGCGTTAAGGTCAAGATTGAACTTTCACCTACACCTCAAGTTTGGGGAAGGCGAGGTGACCTTGAAGAAATCGTCGCCCAATTGGTTCAAAACGCTGGCGAGGCTATCGCCGAAAGCGGTAAAGGAAGTCAAGTGACTGTGAGAGTCAGAAGCGAAGGCGAAAAAGTGAGGTTAGAAGTTGAAGATGACGGACCTGGCGTGCCTTATGATTTGAGGGAGCGAATTTTTGACCCATTTGTGACTACGAAAGTGACAAGAGGAGGGACTGGTTTAGGGCTTGCAATTGTCCAAAACTTAGTGACTGCTCACGGCGGTATCATCTGGCTTGAAGATTCGCCCTCTGGTGGCGCTAAATTCGTCGTTGAATTGCCTATTTGGGCAGTAGCGAAACAATGAAAAAGGGGTGATTGAGAATGTTTCCAGAGGTCAAAGAGAGGAAGGCAGAAGTTGGTGTTTTCGGTGGCTCTGGACTTTACAACATTGAAGGCGCAAAGTCCCTTGAGGAAATCAAGGTGGAAACCCCCTTTGGGATGCCAAGTGACCTTATCACTATCGTTGAAATCGCTGGCAAAAGAGTGGCTTTTTTGCCCAGGCACGGACGAAAACATCAGTATCCGCCCCACAAAATCCCTTACAAAGCCAACATTTGGGCAATGAAAGTTCTCGGCGTTGAAAGAGTCTTAGCCCCTAATGCCGTCGGCAGTTTGCAGCGTCACATCAAGCCTGGTGATTTCGTGATTTGCGACCAATTTGTTGACCGAACTCGCCATAGGGACGACACCTTTTTTGACGGTCCAATCACAACCCATGTCAGCACAGCCGACCCTTATTGCCCTCAACTTCGCAATATAGCAATTCAAGCCTGCAAGGATTTAGGCATTCCCCATCATGAGAGAGGAACTGTTGTCGTCATTGAAGGACCGAGGTTTTCAACTAAAGCGGAAAGCCGATGGTTCACTCAGTTGGGATGGGAAGTCATCAACATGACCCAGTATCCTGAAGTGACACTGGCGAGAGAGGCTGAACTTTGCTATGTCAACATATCCATCGTTACTGACTATGACACTGGTTTGGTCGCTGAAGGTGAAGTTGAGCCTGTTTCCGCTGAAGAAGTCATGAAAAACTTCGCTGCCAGTTTGGAAAAGGCGAGGGCTTTACTTGTTGAGATGATCAAGCGCATTCCGACAGAACGAACTTGCAAATGTGGTGAAGCCCTTAAGCACGCAAGAGTCACCGTTTAATCTTTGCGCTTTCAGTTTCGCTCCAAATCAAAAACTTGTTGGTTAAGAGCAGGACAGATGAATCCGCCTGAAAAAAGTTCAGGTAGACTTCACCTGCCCCTGACATATTTAGTTTGCGCTTATTTCTTCCGAACTTCCTACTCCTGCCAACTCCATTTCTCCGACTTTGATTACAATTTCGCCAGTTGATGGGTCGCAATCAACGATGACAGTATCACCTTCACGAACTTCGCCAGCGAGAATCTTTTCTGACAAGGGGTCGGTAACGCGAGTCTGAATAATTCGTCTTAACGGTCGTGCACCATAATATTTGTCGTAACCCAAGTCCACAAGCCTTTCCTTTGAAATGTTGGTAAGCATTATTTTGATGTTCTTTCGGGTGAGTTCTTCCTTGACAGGTCTCAACTCAATGTCAATTATTTGAAGCACATGTTCCCTTCTTAGTGGTTGGAATACGATAACTTCATCAACTCGGTTGCGAAACTCAGCGCTAAACCGCTCTTCATACAATTTGCGCATTCGCTTGTCCATCTCAACGAAAACTTTACGCTCCAAAGCCTCATCGGATTCTGGTTTGAAACCAAGTCTTGACTCACTAAGTTCGTGTTGGAAACCTCGGTATCCGATGTTGCTGGTCATGATTAAGATGGCATTTCGGAAGTCAACTGTTCGCCCTTGAGCATCTGTCAAGCGACCTTCGTCCATGATTTGCAAAAGGATGTTGGTAACCTGTGGATGTGCTCGGTCAAATTCGTCAAGCAAAACCACGCAGAAGGGCCGGCGCCTAACTGCTTCCGTTAACTGTCCGCCTTCTTCATATCCGACATAACCTGGTGGCGCACCGACAAGGCGGGAAACGGTATGAGGTTCAGTGTATTCGCTCATGTCAATGCGAATGAGTGCATCTTCAGTTCCGAAGAGAAAATCAGCCAAGGCTCTCGCCAACAAAGTTTTACCAACGCCTGTAGGTCCAAGAAAGACAAAGGTGCCAGTAGGTCTTCTTGGGTCTTTCAAGCCTGCACGGGCACGACGAATGGCACGAGAGATAACATTGATGGCTTCATCTTGACCGACAACTCTTTGTTTAAGAAACTCTTCCATGCGAAGCAACCTTCTGGTTTCGTCTTCTGTAAGTCGGGAAACGGGAACTCCTGTCCATTCGGAGACGACTTTTGCCACATCCTCTTCAGTGACAGTCGGGACTTCTTCCTTTGAGCGTTCAAGCCATTCTCTTTGTAATTCTTCCACCTGCTCTTGCAATCTCTGAATTTTTTGCCTGAGTATGTTTGCCCGTTCGTAGTCGCCTTCACGGATAGCCTTGTCCCTTTCCGATTTCATGCGTTCTATTTCCTGTCCCAAAGTTTTAATTTCTCTTGGCGGAGACGAATGCCTCAACTTGACACGAGCACATGATTCGTCAATGACATCTATGGCTTTGTCAGGAAACCTTCTGTCGCTTATGTATCGTTGAGCAAGTCTGGAAGCAGCAATTATGGCTCGGTCGTCAATTTGGACATGGTGGAAAGTTTCATAAGTAGTCCTCAAACCGCGAAGGATCTCTATAGTTTGTTCCAAAGTTGGCTCAGAAACATAAACTGGCTGGAAGCGTCTTTCAAGAGCCGAGTGCTTCTCAATATAACGCCGATACTCTTCCAAAGTCGTTGCACCGATGCATCGTAATTCGCCACGAGCGAGAGCGGGCTTGAGAATGTTAGATGCGTCAATTGCTCCTTCGGCAGCGCCAGCGCCAACGATTGTGTGCAACTCATCAATGAAAACGATGATTTGACCTTGCGACTGACGAATTTCGTTCATGATGCGTTTCATTCGCTCTTCAAATTCGCCACGATATTTCGTTCCAGCAACAATGGCTGCCAAATCCAAAGCCACGAGCCTTTTGTCCTGCAGAAGTTCAGGGACTTCCCTGTTAACAATCCTTTGAGCCAAGCCTTCAACAATTGCCGTCTTACCTACACCTGCATCTCCGACTAAGACTGGATTGTTCTTAGTCCTTCGGCATAGGATTTGAACAACTCGTTCAATTTCTGTCTCCCTTCCAATGACTGGGTCTAACTTGCCTTCAATTGCCAACTGAGTTAGGTCTCGGCTGAAGGCATCAAGGGCTGGTGTATTGGTTCGCTTGCGGAAAGTAGGCGTGTCAACTACATCCGACTTTAAGTCATAAAGTCGCCTGCGAACATCTTCATAACGGGCATTGTATTTGGACAGGATTTTGGCAGCCAAACCTTGCTTTTCCTTAAGTAAGCCCAAAAGCAGGTGAGCAGTGTCTATGTGACTATCGTTCATTGACCTTGCTTCATCGGCAGCACGAATGAGAACTTGTTTTGCAGGTGAAGTTAAAGTGGGAGAGCCAATAGGTGGATGTGAAGGAGCCTGCGCTCTTAGTTGGCTTTCCAGTTCCGCTTTAAGCCTATGAATGTCAACGCCAAGCCTTTCCAGTATCTGGACAGCCAGTGTGTCTTCTTCTTCAAGCAAACCCAGCAAAATATGCTCCGAGGAAATGTAAGGCGACCTAAGTCTAATCGCCCAATCTTCGGCGTGCAGCATAACCTTGCGTGCTCGTTCAGTGTAGCGTTCCCATAACATCTTCGTTCTCTCCTTTGTTGATGCTCAAAAATTTGAGCAATTGGGTTATGTTAACCACGCTGCCTCCGCCTTACGCTTAAAAGTTTGCCATATCTAACCGCATAACGAAAGTGCTTTTAATTCTAAAGCCTTAGATGCTTGGCAACGAAACAGGTTTCAATTATAGGCTCTGAAAGATTGTTGATGCCTGTTGATGGATGTGAGAGCAAACACTCTTTACTATTGCAAAGTTTGTTGTTGCTTTGTTATCCATGTCACTGGCTTTAGCCAGTGGTTGATGACGAATTTACGAGCGCCGAATTCATTAGGCGAGAATTTCCCACGCCGTTTAAAGACGACGCTCAAAAAATTCGTCAGCGACTATAGGCTAAAGCCCATAGCATGATTGGGGAAAATGGTCACCAACTAAAGTAAAGAGCGTTTGCAAAAAAGAAGCAGCCAAGTCATTCTATTGGCACTCCAACCTGTTGAGTGTAAACTCTAAACCTTTGAATGAGTGACTTAGTAACTGTTCCTGGAAATCCATCACCGATAATTCGTCCATCAACTTTGACTACTGGGACGATTTCAGCACCTGTCCCTGTCAAAAAACATTCATCGGCATTGTAAACATCGTGCAAAGTCAAAACTGTTTCGTTAGTAGGGTATCCCATCTCTTTCGCCAATTCTATCACCACTTGTCTTGTGATGCCTTTAAGGATACCCATGTAGGCAGGTGGTGTGAAGAGTTCTTTTCGCTTGACGATGAAAATGTTTTCACCTGTTCCCTCCGCCACATAGCCGTCAAGAGTTAACATCAGACCTTCAGGTTTGCCGGCATTAGTGGCTTCAATCTTTGCAAGGATGTTGTTCAAGTAGTTTAGGGACTTTAGGTTTGGATTGAGAGACTGTGGTGAGTTTCGTCTAACAGAGACAGTCACTATTTCAATGCCACGCTCATAAAGTTCATCTGGAAAAAGTTCAATTTTGTCAGTAATGATGACAATATTGGGCTTTAGACATTTTCTTGGGTCAAGACCTAAATCGCCTTCACCACGACTAACGACCACTCGTATGTAAGCGTTCAAAAGTCCATTGACTTTAAGAGTTTGCAAGATTGCTTTCTTCATCTGCTCCTTCTCAAGCGGTATGACTAAACAAATTGACTTTGCACTCTCGTAAAGGCGGTCAATGTGTTCATCAAGCATGAAAACCTTGCCGTTATAGGCTCTGATACCTTCAAAAACTCCGTCGCCATACAAAAACCCATGATCAAAAACCGAAACTTTCGCTTGCGATTTAGGAACCAATTCGCCATTTATCCAAACCAAAAGTTCCGATGACATTGCTATTTCCACCTCGCACTTTCCTGAAAGTAAGGACAGAACCTAACATCATACGAATCGCCAACGAATTTCCCGACCGAAAAATGCTTGAACATAATTTTGTCACTTCTCAATCAAAAGTCGCTCTTCACTTCAAAATTCGTTGGCAAGGTTTTTTCACGACCATGCTATTGGCTTTAGCCCGTAGCCCCATCGGAAATTAACGCTTGGGTCTGAATTCGCAACTCAATTTTAAACCTTGCATTCACAAACCGCTTGCACTCTCTAAATTTCATTCAAACTTTTTGAACCAAAGGGCTTCTTTTGCCAACTTGTTGGCATCTATTTGCCAACCGATACCAGGTCGCTTCGGCAGGTGAACATAGCCTTCGTCATCAATTCCCAGTTCCCCTTGTTCTTCTCTTTCAGTTTTTGGGTCATTGACTACCAAAATCTCGTAGTAGCGAGTGTTGGGAATTGCTCCGCAAAGATGCAAGTTGGGCAAACCACCACCGTGAACTTCAACATACATTCCGAACGCATCAGCAAGATGAGCAATTCGCATAGCACCTGTGATGCCACCTTTGTAATGGGTGCTCGTTCGCAGCAAGTCACAAGCGCCATGCACGACAAAATCGGCAGCATTGTAGTGGCAACCGTCAGCAGTTTCTGGCACTAAGATGGGAATATCTAAGTCGTTGCACAGACGCTGATATTGCCAAATGTTGAACTCTCTCATTGGCTCTTCATACCAAAGGAAGTTTGCCTCTTCAAGTATGCGACCCAACTTTAAGGCTTCTTCGTATCGGAAACCAGCAGAGCCGTCATACATTAAAGCAATTTCGTCGCCCACATGCTTGCGCAAAATTTTTGCCAATTTGCCATCTTGTTCAACATCGCCCCAAGCGTGGATTTTGATGGCTTTATATCCCAAAGCCAAACATTCGTCGGCATAACGCAAATAGTCGTCAATTGTTTCCCAAGTCACTGTTGAAGCGTAAGCGAGAATTTTGTCTCTCGCTCCACCAAGAAGTTTGTAAAGGGGTAGGTTAGCAACTTTTGCAGTGATGTCCCACAAGGCGATGTCAAGCAAGCCTAAGGCGTAAATGGGAAATTCTTCTATGCGGTCAAATTCCCAAACTTGATGCCACAAGTGCTCTTTGAGCAGAGGGTCTTGTCCGATAGCAATTTCTTTCAACCTTCGGCGAACCAAGTCGGCAACAATGTATCCGTGCGAACTAACTGCCCAACCGTCAATGCCTTCGTCTGTGACGACACGAAGCCAACAAATTTCCTGCTTTTGAGGTGAGCCTGGTAAACCCTTGCGCCAGCGATAATGACGCTTAACTTCATGCTCAAGGACATAGGCTTCCAAGCCTATTATTCGCATCTGTTTCCACCACCTTCGGGTTTATAGTATGCTGCACAACAAATTGCAGAAAGAGCGAGTGAACTATGCCTAAAATATGCCCGAAAAAACAGGGAAGTGCTCTGCCTGAATATCCAGTTTCAATCTTTACTCAAAAGTTTGTTGGTGTAACCTCAAGGTCAGACTACTGCTCAACAGAAGAAATCAAGACAGAAAAAAAATCGGCACGCCAGTAGGCGTGCCCTCAGAATTGGCTAAAAATCTCTCAAAGGGCAGGGCTACTGCCCTGCCGAAAAATCTAACGGCATATTACCAACACACCTTGAAGTAAAGAGCGTCCAGTTTTTTCTGCAATAAGTTATGTTGAATACTATATTTGCCAAAAGTCAGAGGGATTTAGGCTGAGGGTGTGGCTTCAGGACTTTTTAAGCCAGTTGCTAAGTCATAGTTTGAGACACCGAATGGACGCTGGACTGCATGAACTTTGGTTTGTCCACTTTGCAATAGAAAAAGACATTGCATCAGAACTTCCGCCCTCTTTCCATGTCATGCTTAAGCCGAGAGGTCCGATTTGATTGGCAAGGTGGCGAGCCGACTTTGATATGGAAGCGTAACTGAATGGACAGTTCGTTCAGAACAGTGAGGCAAATTTTTGTGCTCGGTTTTTGACAAATGGTTCGCAGCGATGTTGGTAAAATTTTCGTCCAGCAGTTTGAAGTTGCACTTGAAGCGTGGCCCGGCTTTGAGCCGAGTTTGTGTGTCCATGCAAAAACTTGTGGAAACTGCTTGGCAATGGAGCATAACGGCGATTTTGTTTTCATGCGACCATCGTGAATGCCCAGTTTTGTTTGCTTGCAACGGAGGTTGCCCAAAGGACAGGTTTATCAAAACCCCAGATGGAGAAAATGGCTTAAATTACCTTTGCGCAGGTTACAAACGCTTTTTCACCTATATTGACTCTTACATGCGTTTGATGGCAAACCTTCTTCGGCAAGGACAACCCGCATGGCTTATTATGGAAACATTGCTTCAAAAAGAACGACCAAAGCAAAAACTTAGACCAAATGAACCCTGACCTTGCGTGAGCGGGCGAAAGTTCAAGAAATGCTGCATGGGCAAGTTGTGAAGGCAAAGTAGTGTGAAAAACATGCAATTTGAAACGATTGCTCTTCTTACTGCCAATTCCTTTATTGAGCATCATCCATTTTCCTTTTAGCGTTGCAAAACTTTTGAGGGCGCTTATTTATTTTCTTTAGAAACCGTTGGTAGTATGATGCAAATCCCTAAAGCAAAAGATGATAAATGATGTGATAGCACAATTTTGAAGGAGGTCAGAGCATGAAAATTGCCGTTGTTACAGGCGCCGCTCGTGGCATTGGTAGATCAATAGCATTAAGGCTTGCAAAAGAAGGTTATGCTATTGCCGCAAGTGATGTATTGACAGAACAAGTAAATGAAACCGCCGAATTGGTTCGGCAAAGCGGTAACAAGGCTTTAGCGTTGACTGTTGATGTCAGTAAGGAAGAACAGGTCAAGAAAATGTTTGAACAAGTTGTCGCTGAGTTGGGAGGAGTTGATCTTCTTGTCAATAATGCAGGCGTCATCGCTCGCTCTCACATTGTTGATACAACTGCTGAAGATTTTGATTGGGTGATAGGTATCAATCTTAAGGGTGCATTCCTTTGCATCAAACACTCAGCACCAATAATGCGTCAGAGAGGTGGCGGTGTGATTGTCAATATTTCTTCTCTTCACGCTTTCGCTACTTTGCCTAACCTTTCAATTTATGCTGCATCAAAAGCAGGTTTGGTCGGTTTGACAAGGGCAGCGGCTCTTGATCTGGGTGTGTGGAACATTCGTGTGGTGGCAGTTTGTCCCTCTGGTGTTGATACTCCGATGCTCAGAGACAAACCAACAGAGGAAGAAAACATTGCAACTCTTAATCGCTGGAAAAGGGCTTCTCCCATCGGATTGATTCTCCAACCTGAAGATGTAGCAAACTTAGTCGCTTGGCTCGTTAGTGATCAGGCTCGTGGTTTGACAGGCGTGGCTATCGTCATTGATGCTGGTGTTTCGGCAGATTTACAAATTCGCAAAATCCCAACTTAGGCTCGCTCTTTATTTGTTGTTGGCAAACGCTTTTTGTCACCATGCCATTGGCTTTATCCCATAGTGGCTGACGAATTTCTGAGCGCCGTCTTTAGATGGCGTGGAAAATTTTCGCCAAACGAATTCAACGCTGACTTTGTTTGTCACCAATCACTAATCACTGGCTAAAATGAATTTGCAATAGAGAGCAAACGAGAATTTCGCTATCATGAGAGTGTAAGGCTTCTCCCAAACCAAAGGAGCGGCTCGTTGACAAGTTTTCCTTTGAAGATAGACTCTTAGGCATTGTTGGTGTAAAATTTTATCTTGCAGGACATAGTGCCATTAGCAAAATTTATTGATGTCGGCTATTAAACGGAGGTTATCCCAAATGCTTAGAACGAACCGCTTACTTTGGCAACTTGTTATTGCCGTCACGCTTTTTTTCTTGATCGTCAAGATTTTAGGTATATGGGCTGAAGGTCTATGGTTTTCATCTGAAGGCTACACCTCTGTTTTCTTGAAAAGGCTTTTTTTGCAAGTAACGATGTTCATAATTGGCTTTAGCGCTTTCTTTTTGCTGGTTTACATCCCTTATCGGCTCGCTAAGAAAGCAGCAGAAAAAGTCCCTACGCCTTTGCGTGAGAGACTTTTCGGCGATTTGGACAAGTTGACTGTTGATGTGGCTTTAGACAAATGGGCTTTGGGAGTTTGCCTTTTTCTGGCAGCAGTCGCTGGTTTGATAGCGAGCAGTCGTTGGGTTTATTTGCTACACCTCCTTTATTCAACACCTTTTGGTCAAACAGACCCAATTTTCGGACACGACATTGGATTTTATGTCTTCAAGTTACCTTTCATTCGTTTTTGGGTCACTTTCACTTTGTTCGGTTTGATATTTGGATTGATCGCAATGGTTTTGAGACTTCGCTATGAGGAGTTGGTCAGGTTTGAAGAGAGCGGAATAGAAGCACCTGTTTTTGCAGCCCGTCCCCTTTTGGCAGTAACAGCAGCCTTCCTTTTTACTCTTGCCCTTGCTCAGTTTATCGGTCGTTACAGCATCTTATTTTCTGGTCGTGGCATTTTGTTTGGTGCAGGATTTGCTGATGTTTATGGGACACTACCTTCTTTTTGGGCTTTGATGATTGCTTGCCTTTTAGGCTCAATTTGGTGCTTGCTTGAAACCATAAAAGGCGACTTGAGACGATTGAGGACGATTTTCGCCTCCCTTTTCGTCTTATGGTTAGTTGCTCGGCTTCTTTTCCCAACAGCAATTCAAGCCTTTGTCGTCAAACCTAATGAGCGTGAAAGGGAACGACCTTTCTTGGCTCATAACATCAAATTCACACGATATGCTTACAACCTCAACGAGGTTCATATCCGTTCTCACCCTGGCGAACCGATACCGTCCATTAGTGACATAAAACTCCATGAAACGGCTTTAGCGAATATTCGCCTTTGGGATATTGACCAACTTTTGGATGCCTTTTCCCAACTACAATCCCTTCACATGCAATATGGTTTTTCAACTGTTGACTATGACCGCTATTACATAGGCGGCAGACTTAGGCAAGTCGCAATAGCGCCAAGAGAGTTGTTTTTGCCCAAAGTGATTGATACATGGCTTAACCGTCATTTGCATTACACGCACGGCTATGGAATAGTCATGTCTTTGGTGACTGAGTTTACAGGTGAAGGTTCACCTCACCTTATCATCAAAGACATACCTCCTCAAGTTGATAAAGATTTTCCTTACCAGATAAGGCGTCCAGAAATTTACTTTGGCGAATTTGTGCTTCCAGAAGAACGGCGTCGTCGTCAGCCTCTCGTTAGAGGCAGTCAAAAGCAAACAACAGAAACGACTACTCCCTCAAATTCAGGTCGTGGAAATCAAAATTCGGGAAATCAACCGCCTCTACCTACAACGGAAGGTCAGCAGCAACAGCAGCAAACACAAACTTTGCCTCAATACACGATAGCGGAATTTGTCCTCGTCCGCACTCGTGCACCTGAATTTGACTATCCCTTAAGTGGCGAGAGAGGTGAATGGAAAGAAACTCGTTATGAGGCTAATTCTGGAGTCCCAATTGGCTCTTGGTGGCGACGCATCCTTTTCGCCGCTAGGTTTATGGATTTGAATTTGCTTCTTAATACGGACATCACCTCGGAAAGCAAGTTACTCATGTATCGCCGAATTTTGGAGCGAGTAAGTGCAGTCGCACCCTTCTTGCTCATTGACAGAGACCCCTACCCAGTTATAACAAGCGATGGGCGCATCGTTTGGATTGTTGACACCTTCACTGCTACTGTTAACTTTCCATACTCCCAACCGATTTCACCGCAAATTCGCATCAACTATTTGCGTAACTCCGTAAAGGTTACGATTGATGCATACACAGGCGAAACAAGGCTTTATGCCTTTGACGAAAGTGATCCCTTGCTCAAAACTTACAAAAAGGCTTTCCCTAAACTTTTCAAGAACCGAGACGAGATGCCACCTGATATAAAGGCTCATATTCGCTACCCTCAATCTCTTTTTGCAATTCAATCTTCTATGCTTTGTCTTTACCACATGACTGACCCTGACCAGTTTTACTTGAAAGAGGATTCATGGGAGATTGCCGAAGAACAAAGCGGAGTTGAAGGCAAACCCGTTCCTATCCGCCCCTATTACACCATCATCCGTTCACCTGATGATAACAAAGATAGGTTTGTATTGCTTATTCCTTTCACACCTGTTGGCAAGAAAAACATGATTGCTTGGATGGCTGCTCATTGTGACTACGACCGATATGGAGATTTGTTCATTTACCAATTTCCCTCTGGTAAGCAAGTTGAAGGTCCGCAGCAGATTGAAGCGAGAATTAATGCTGATGCCCAAATTTCCCAATATTTCAGCCTTTGGAATCAACAAGGGTCAAGAGTTATTCGTGGCAGTTTGCTTATCTTGCCCATTAGCAATAGTCTCCTTTTTGTTGAGCCAATTTACCTTCAAGCAGAACAAACTCCTCTGCCAGAAATTAAGAGAGTTATTGTCTCGGCTGGAAAAAAAGTCGTAATGAGTGATAACCTTTGGAGCGCTCTATCAGAACTTTTCGGAGCGAAATGGAGTAACGAAACGGCGAAACCCAATGAAAAGCCTTTGAACCGACAAAATTTGCAAACTCCAGATGGTAAATTTGACTTGACCCTTGAGTTGTTGACATACTTGAGAGAGGCAAAGAAAGCACGAGAGAAAGGAGATTGGTTGAAGTTTGGCGAGTCACTAAATAAAGCCTTTGAACGAGCAGAGAAATTGGAAAGTGCTTTAAACAGAAAACGCTAAGATTTCTCCAAACCGCTTTTTAATGCAAATTAGTAGTTAAACAGTTGGATGCAGGATAGGAAAGCAATTTTTGCCCACTACTTCTCGCCAACAAATCCTTGAAACTTTTCAATTAATCGTAAAATTCTCGCATGCCTCAAAAGGAGGAAGTGTTCATGTTAGACTTGAAACTTATTCGTGAGCGAACAAATTTCGTGAAGGAAAGGCTGAAAACTCGTGGCGACAATTATGATGAACTTATTGACCAAATTGTCTCGCTGGACGAAAAGAGAAGACAGATAATCGTAGAAGTGGAAAGCCTCAAACATCGTCGCAATTTGGTTTCAAAGGAAATCGGCATGATGATGAAAGAAGAAAAAGATGTAACCAATTTGCGTGAAGAAATGAAGCAAGTAGGTGACAGAATAAACGAATTGGATGCTCATCTGCGAGAAACGGAAGAAGAGTTAAGGAAACTTCTTTTGCTCGTCCCCAATATCCCACACGAAAGCGTGCCTATCGGCAGCGATGAGACAGGAAACAAAGTTGTTAAGGTTTGGGGCGAGCCAAGGAAATTTGATTTTGAAGCAAAGCCTCATTGGGAGATAGGAGAGCAACTTGGAATTATTGACTTTGCAAGAGGAGCGAAATTGTCAGGTTCAAGGTTTTACGGACTGAAAGGTTTAGGCGCTGCCTTAGAAAGGGCACTAATAAACTTCATGCTTGACCTGCATACTAAAGAGCACGGTTACACCGAAATTTTTTTGCCATTCTTGGTGAAACCTTACTGTATGGAAGGGACAGGACAGTTGCCCAAATTCAGTGAGGAAATGTATCAATGCGAAAGAGATAACCTTTGGCTCATCCCGACAGCAGAAGTCTCTGTCACTAATCTCCACAGAGAAGAGATTCTGGATGCAAATGAACTGCCATTAAAGTATGTCAGTTACTCGGCTTGCTTTAGGCGTGAAGCAGGTGCAGCAGGTAAAGACCTCAAAGGCGTCATCCGAGTTCATCAGTTCAATAAAGTGGAATTAGTCAAAATCTCAACTGCTGAACAAAGTTACGAGGAACTTGAAAGCATGGTGAGAGACGCTTGTCATGTCCTTGAACTTTTGGGATTGACATACCGAGTTCTTTTGCTTTGCACTGGCGACATGGGTTTCTCGTCTGCTAAGACTTACGATATTGAAGTTTGGATGCCTGGAATGAACAGATGGCTTGAAATTTCGTCTTGCAGCAATTGTGAAGATTTTCAAGCCAGAAGAATGAACTTGCGTTACCGACCATATCGTGGAGCGAAACCTCAGTATACTCATACTCTCAACGGTTCGGGAGTCGCAGTTGGTAGAACTATGGCAGCAGTCTTGGAAAACTACCAGCAAAAAGATAGGAAGGTAATCGTGCCCGAAGTGCTTAGACCATATCTACAAGGCATAGAACAAATAGGCTGACTTACTCACGAATTTGTAAGCGGCGCTGTTTGAGTAAATTCTCCAACTCATTCGCTTTGAATTCCGCACGAGGCTCTAACTTATGCCACTCAGTCATTTGTTTCATTATCGCATAGGCAGATTCATAGTCACCCATGTCTTGATAGATTTTTGCCAGCATATGCCTCGGAATAGTAGCGAATTTCTTATCTGGATGCCTGATAATGTTTTGAAGAATTTGTATGCCTTCATCATAGTAGCCATTTTGAGACATTGATTCAACAACTGTGTATCGCTCCGATAAGGTTATAGTTGCCCCTCTTGCTACCGGGTTGTATGGAGCATCCAAACTTGACTCTTCCCAATGCTTCATTGCCAGTCGCATGTTTGGCATCCTTTCGTAATTGTGAGCCAACATGTTGCGAACCCAATCAATGTCTTTCGTGAACTTTCCTGGTGCATTCAGAGCATCTTCCAAGTAATAGGCTGCTAAAACTGTATCGCCAAGTTTGTCGTAAGCAGTCCACCCTAAACCAAAGAGCAGACTAAAACTGTTCGGCGAACGCTCTAATCCGTGTTCGTAAACTTGTATTCCCAGTTTGACCCATTGGACTCTTTTGCTCTCGTCCTTCTCTTCAGCCCTTAAATTGTAAGCAATATGCCAACCAGCAAAATCAAAAGCATCAGCGAAAGTTGGGTCTAAAAATGTGGTAATGCGAAGCAAAGGAAGCACCATCCACCAGCGACCAGTGTCTCGGAAGATTTCAGATTGTTGCCATACAACTCTCGCTAATAACCTGCCCAATAAACGATAACTATTAACTTGCTCCGATGAAACGAGTGGAGTAAAACTAAACCTAATAATTGCTGAACTAATCAAAAAAAACAGAATTAGCGCAATTATTGGATAGTATCTTTTTATCATTTTATATCACCTCACTTCCGGCAATTCCCATTTTGACTGAAATTGGCGAATATAGAGACATATAGAAGCCACAACAAACCAATAAATTAATAAATGAATCGCTGACGCTAATGCGATTTCCAAACCTTGCCAACCTTCAAACAAAATAAATTGTCTTAATTGTTCAATTGACCTGTATGGCACTATTAAATTCCAAAAATCCAATAATGATTTAATTACCAAACTATCTACAAACATCTCTGCTTCTACAAGCAACTGAGAAAAAATAATCGTTCCAATGAAACCTATTATCCATAAAACACGATATTTACGAAAACTTATTTCCAAAAAATATATTAGACTCGTAAGAATAGATACAATTAGAAAAGAAAATAAAAACTTAATATATATAGATAGATCCAATTCTTTAGATATAAACATACCCGTGACTATTAGGAATACGAAACTAAGAAATGAGATAAAAAGAACAGATCTAAGAATGTTGAAGTAACCTAGGATGTGATGATTCGTGTACTTTTCTGTTTTGATCAGCATAAATATAGGGAAAATAATATAAATGATAAGAAATAACCAAAACACAGAGTAGAATGTTGACGTTATATCGACTACAGTAACGTTGTATATAAATATTTGAAAAAGTGTAGTGATTAGAATAAAATAGAGCAAGGCGAAAATTACATATTTCATTGCTTCATTCCTCCTTCGGTAAATTCTGTTAATTTATAGTTTTTTTGAATAATTTTATTGAAAATTTCTATAATTTGGATGACAACACCTTTGGCAAGTTTGGTGTAGTTTGTTCTGGGGTTCACTATGATTAGAAAAGGTTGAAAGTCAGACGAACTTTGAACTTTCGGATGAATTATTGATCTCAAAAAGGCTTGACGGGGCGGTAGATTATATGCCCATATTTCACCACTACCTGGAAGTTCAAATCCACACAAAGTTCTTAGAATAGCTCCTTTTCCTTTACTATCGCTTAGAATGCTGATGTTTTCTCCTTCATTTATCATAAGATTTAAGTCACTAATTATCGGAAAGCCGTCAATCTTTACACTTAAATGGTGAATCTCCATGGCAATCACAACTGTCACACTCCTGCTTTAGCGACGTTTAACTCCTGATAAAGAATTATGCGCTCAGGTGTAATTGGTGCTTCCAAAATCCAAAAACCAGTGGCATCAGCAACAGCGCTTGCCACAGCAGTTAGACCCAATGTAATTGGTGGTTCTCCAATTCCCTTAACTCCATAAGGTCCATGTTCCGAAGGAAATTCTAACAAGGTAGTCTTCACTTGTAAAGGGGCATCAGCCATTGTTAGGATTTGGTAGTCGGCAAGGTCTGGGTTTATGATTCGCCCTTGTTCGTCATACTTCATTTCTTCCATGCTTGCCCAAGATATGGATTGAGCGATTCCTCCTTCAACTTGACCTTCACACATTGTTGAATTGACAACCCTACCGACATCTAAAGCCTGATAGGATGCCAAGATTTTCATTTCTCCAGTTTCTGAATCTACTTTGACTTTAACCGTTTGTGCAAAGGTAGCGAGATTTGATGGCTCTGCTCCAAATGTCCCTTTCCCGATGATTGCTCCTTTTAGCGATCGCATTGCGCTTCTAACAATTTCTGCGAAACTCAAAGAGCGTTCAGGATCAGACTTCACCCATATCCTCTTTTCGCCTACTTCCAAATCTTCAAGTTTAACCCCTAATTGTTCTGCTGCGATTTCAAGCATTTGGTTTAAAGCATCTTCTGCTGCACGCTTTGCTGCATTACCTACGCTGAAGGTTATAGTGCTTCCACCACTTGGTGGCGAGAAAGGTGCTGAGTCAGTATCGCCCCTCACAAAAGTTACATCTTCATAGTTGACTTTTAGAGTTTCAGCAACGATCTGCGACACAGCTGTTTCAGTTCCGTTAATGTCCATCATGCCACAGAAGATTTTTGCTGAGCCATCTTCGTCAATGAAGACAAAGGCTGATGCTGGTGAGGATGCATTTTGCCAATGTCCTAATGCTATTCCCCAACCTTCGTTCTTCTCTTTTTCCCTGTTAAACCACTGACATTTATCTACGACTGCCATGAGCGTCTCTTTGACGCCTGGTATGTCTTCTCTCAGGTTTTTCAATCTCATTTCAACGGGGTCAATTCCCAGTTCTTGGGCTATTTTGTTAATTTGTGTTTCACCAGCAAACAGAACTTGAGGGAAACCTGGTGCTCTATAAGCGCCTGTTGGAGGAGTGTTTGTTGCAATTTCGTAGGCATCCCATTTCACATTGGAAGTTTTGTAAAGCCGAGCGAATGCTCCTGTTGCCCAAGAGGCGCCGCCGCTAACACCGACATTCCATAGCGCATAAACATATCTGGCAAGTATTGTCCCATCGCTTTTGACGCCTGTTTTGATTTTTACATAAAGACCAGGTGCAGGCGTTGCGTCAAGAAATTCGTCTGTGCGAGTGTAAACGATTTTGGCTGGGCGCTTTGTGAAGAGAGTAAGGAGAACCGCATAAACATCCACTATGCCTCCAAATTTAGCACCGAACCCACCACCTATTGTCATGCCAATGACATTGATGCGAGAAAGGGGTATGCCTAAAGACCTTGCTATGTTGCTTCTGACGGCAAAAATCCCTTGAGTTGATGTCCATACGGTAATCTTTCCTTTTTCATCAATGGAAGCGATTGTGGCTTGAGGTTCAAGATAAGTTTGATGGACACGATGGACATAGAATTCGTCTTCAAAAACATAATCGCTTTCAGCAAAACCTTTTTCCACATCGCCTTGCTCATAGTGATTTTCAGAAATGACATTGTAAAGCAATTCCCCATTTGGACCTTGAACTGGTTCTCTATCTTCCCAAACCAAAGGTGCGCCTTCCTTGACCGCTTCCCTCGGATCAACTACTGCTGGAAGTGGTTCATAATCCACTTCAACCAATGAAGCCGCTTCTTTTGCTGCTTCCAAAGTTTCTGCTCCTATCAGAGCAATTTTTTCGCCGTAATATCTGACTTTATCGCTGGCGAACAATCGTCTTATCCTTTGAGCAGCATGAACCTCTTCTTCAACGACTAATGCAAAGTCTTTGCTTAATTGCTCTTGAGTAATAATTGCCAGAACACCAGGAACTTTCCATGCTTTTGTGGTGTCAATTCGTTTAATTCGTGCATGAGCGTAAGTGCTGCGAACGAAAACGCCATATATCATGTTAGGCAGCACTAAATCTGCCGTGTAAAGTGCTCGCCCAGTAACTTTGTCTATGGCATCAGTTTTTATAACGCCCTTTCCAAGCACCTTGAATTCTCCCATTTTGCGACCTCCCTTTAATTCTGAGCGACTGCTTTCTTATATGCATCCATGACGACACGCTTTGTTAGTCTATAAACCATGATGCGCCTATATTCGGCTGTGCCTCTTTGGTCAGTGATGGGACTGCTTGCGTTTTGCGCCAAACTTGCTGCCTCATCTAAGACAGATTCATTCAGTGTTTTCCCAATCAAATTCTTTTCTGCCTCGTAGGCTCTAATCGGAGTTGGCGCTACAGAACCGAGAGAAATTTTAGCGTCAATTATGATGCCGTATTCATCAACTGCTATCGTGGCAGCAGCGTTTACAATGGCTATGTCCATGTATCGGCGGACTGAAAGTTTGTAAAAACTGCTCCCAATTCTCTCTTTTGGAATAGGGATAATGACTTCTGTAAGCAACTCGTCTGGCTGGCGAACAGTTTTGCCAGGACCGATAAAAAACTCTTGAAGTGGAATTATTCGCTCATTCCTTTTGCTAACGAGTTTGACTGAAGCATCTAAAACTAAAAGCGCTGGAAGGGTATCTCCAGCAGGAGAAGCGGTGCATATATTTCCACCGATTGTAGCCATGTTTCGGATTTGCAAAGAGCCAACAACTCTTGCTGAATCAGCAAGCACGGGCGCATGTTGGCAAATTAAAGGCGAAGTTTCCAATTCTCTCATTGTTGTTCGGCTGCCGATACGAATTTGACCGTCAATTATTTCTAAGCCGACAAAAGGGTAGCACAATGGGATTTCAACAACGAGTTCCGGCTTTAGCCGACCTCTTTCCATGAACAAGATAAGGTCAGTTCCTCCTGCCAATGCACTCGCCCGTTCACCATATTCTGAAAATATGTTCAAGGCTTCATCCAAATTTTTCGGAGCGCAATAATCAAACCAATGCACAAATTTGCCCCTCCTTCAAAGTGACTTAATGCCGACGGAAAATGTTAGCCTCAAGGACTTTGCATGTCAAGCCTTTTCATGTTGAAAGAAAAATTTGAACAACAAAACCCTTGTCAAAATTCAGTCGCAAACGACGGTTCTTCGGAGAATGTTTTATGATTTGAAGGGAAGTGCCGCATCGTTTGCAAAAGGACAGAATTTCAAAAAGCATCAATCCTTAAGGAGGGGAATATACAATGCCTTTGAAAGAAAGAAGTAGGCTGCTAACGGAAGGCTTAGAGAGAGCGCCACATAGGGCAATGCTAAGGGCAATTGGGTTGACCGATGATGACTTGCAAAAACCCCTGATCGGAATAGCCAATACTTGGGCTGAAGTCAACACTTGCAACTATCACTTCCGTGAACTTGCCGAGTATGTCAAAAGAGGCATCAAAGACGCTGGTGGAACACCTTTAGAGTTCAACACCGTTGCCGTCAACGATGCGATGGGCATGGGACATGTCGGCATGAAAGCCTCTCTCATCAGCCGAGACCTAATTGCCGACTCCATTGAGTTGATGGCTACGGCTTATCAGTTTGATGCACTTGTTTTAATGGGCGGATGTGACAAGACGCAGCCAGGCTGCATTATCGCTATGGCGAGGCTGAATATTCCCAGCATTTACCTTTACG
>JANXCD010000030.1 GCA_025060305.1 Armatimonadota bacterium
TGAATGAGAATTTCTGTCGGGAGAGGCATCACAATCAACTTCCTTTTTCGTTGAAGTTTTAAGTTGATGTCTCTCCCAAAATTTTTCATTGTCTTTGGTTTTCTGCGACCTGTTTCCATTGAGAAATGGCTGATTTTATTGGCAAATTAGGACTATGCAAAACTATAGTTTGAGCGCAAGGGCGTCAGAGTTGCTGACGGTTTGGAGAAGGTTGTTTGTAGAGATTGATTCTATGGGCATTGTAAATGATGAAGAGAGACTTAAACACGAAGACGATTTGCTGACTGGCGATGTTCCTGATCCTAACATAACGCCTGACCCTGATGGGACTGGCTTTGAAAGGGCTTTTGAACAGTGCTATATTAGGGCTATTGTTGCTTCCCAATACAATCAATCAAATACGCCTTGGCATCACCATTTTGAAAGCAAAGCAGCAGAAGAAGCTTATGCTAAACAACATCGCAACTCGCTTCCTGAGGCAAATGATTTGTGGTTTGTTTATGCTATTGGCATGTATGACCCTCCTGAAAATCCTAATCTTGGTTACTACCCTACAGATGATAATGACCCTGAAGTGGACGCTAATAACTATCCAGCTCTCATTGGCCGAACCCATGGTGGAGAGAAGGAAGCCGTCATAGGTCCTGCTGCTGAACCTGAATATTCCTTTTGCTATATTGAAGTCTTGCAGGATGTAGCAAAGGAATGGGGATGGTATCAAGGTGAAAGTAAATGGATGACAGATAAGGTTTGTCATGTTCTTCGAGTCGTGACACTACACGAGAGCGTTCATCACTTTGATTTTATGACACACAACGAGCAACCAAATAGTGTGATGTGGGCACCAAGCACTAATGCTGGTGAGAATATGCTTTCTAATATACCATTACTATTTGCACCAAAAGAAATCCAACGTATAAGACAAACAAAGCGCCCATAAAAATGGAGGTGTAATAAAATGAAATTTTTTCGGATAATAGGAATTTTTCTGATAGCATCAGTTTACACCTTTGGTGAAGAAGATGAGAGATTTAAAGATTTAGACAAATATGTCAAGTCAGCGGATCGAACTCTCTCTGCCGAAGAGGCATCCAAACTGATTGAGCTAACGATTAAAGCCTTACAAAGTCCTGCTGCAATGGAGCGCGCAAATGCATGTATGGAACTCGGCATAGTCATCAGCCATAAGGCATCTATTCCTGTCTTAGTAGCGGTTGCCAGTAACCCAAAGGAATACGATTTTGTGCGTAGTGATGCTATTCAGGCATTGGCTAACGTTCCTGACAAAGAAGTCATTCCACATCTGTTAAAGATTGCAGAACAAGGGATGAAAGAGAAGAATCATTCAGTTTACGCTTCCGCTTTCTATGTTCTTCATCGGCTATTGCAGCTCACTCATGTTGATCTAAAAGAGGAGCCGCCGAAAGAGATCCGCAGCCAGAAATTGTGGGAAGAAGCGAGGGGAAACCCTGAAAAGCAGTTAGCCATTTACAAAGCCTTATGGGAATGGCAGAAGGACAAGCCGATAGACATGCGTAAACGAGTATATGTTATGAGAATGCGTTCGTGGCATTAATGGGAAGGGAAGTAATGCGAGTGAGTTGGTTTGCTTGGAGCATAACAAAAATGATGGTTTGGTGGCAAGTGTGGTAGGGGTCAAGCATGGAATTTTGGTTCCAGTTCCAGTTAATTTGATGGAAAAGGCAGGGACATATCATTTTGTTTTGCGAGTATGGAACAATCATGCTCACTTGCACAAAGACCATCAAGTCAAACCTGCTTTGGAGATGAATGCAGAGTGGAAAACGCCCAAGTTGCTCATCACTTGGGTGCCGATGAAGAAAGGGCAAAACTTTGGACGAAACCCAGGAAACGGGAAAACTGGCACTGATATCGGCGTTCGCCTTTTCACTGACTTACCTGTTCCTCCAAACCAGTTATCACCTATAAAGATGACCGTGATGCTTACCGAAAGGCGAAAGTTATCCTTCAAGTTTGGGGCGAACCTAATGTGACAAAAACCGTTTACCTTCGCCTATTTGACCCTGACGACCCAAGTGCACCTGACACACAAGAAGAGTTGCCTATTGACAATAATGACCAAGTGGTTCAAAACCCGAAAGGTGAAACAACTTTCTTCTGAAGTTTCCGAAAGTTATTTTGTTTTGCAAGTATTTGACATCCCCAAAGGGTTGCCGAAAACTTCTCAAAGCGTTTTGATAACTTCGGCTTGTACTGAAGGAAGTTTTTTCAATCTCTGTTGCCCATAAAGGGCGACGCTACATTCTTTTTGATATCTTTTTCTGCGACCCTTGCCTTTTAAAAATTGCCCGATTTGATTGGCGAAATAGGGCTATGCAAAACTACAGTTCAATGATAGATAAAATCTTCTGTGACAATCGGTTTGGGCATGGGAGTTGACCTCCTTTTGTTAGATATTGCTTCAGTAATTTGACCAACTTCCGTGCCCCCTTGTAAACTAACACCATTGGTTACTAAGGACTTTAGTCGTTGAAGAGTAAAGGCTTAAGCCATCAAAAACGAGACGAAGGATGATGGGCGCAAGACAGGTTTGAAATTGGGCTTCATTGTCACTTTCTGGCTAATTGTGAACCTGTAAACAATTGCTGACGCAAAGGTTTTAAGGTCAAAATGGGTTCACGGGCAAGTTGCAACCGCAAGGGCGTTAAGTCAGGCAATCCCAACACTTCGCTTATCGCATCGTCTATCGCTTTGCGAACAGGGTCATCAGCAAGTTGTGACAAAGGTTGCAAAGGTTGTTCGGAAAGACGGTCAAAGGGGTCTGCTAAATGCTTCAACTGTTGCTGTGTCAATCGGCGAACATCCAAAACGGGCAAGGTTTGCAATGCCCTTCTCAAGAACGCTACCCATGCACCTCGTGTTTCAATGCGGTGCCCTATCAGGATGAGAATGCCCGGTGTGCTGTTGAACCAGAGAGCAACAGCCTTCATTGATTCAGCATCGCAGTTGCTTTTCAACTTGAGCGGCAGCCACACATTGGACAGCACAGGTTCAGACAAAAGGATAGCCAATAAACGCTGAGTATTGAGCCACATCCTTCCAGCGATGAGCAATTGACTTGCTCGCTGCCAAAGTGATTCGGCATTACGGAGTGACCTACCAGGACGGCGGGGCATAGTAATTTTGACAAGGTAAGCATTGGGGCATTGAACCATCGTTGTCATCTCCGTAGCCTTGTGACCCCATAGTGCAGGATAACCAGGTGGATGATCAACAGGGTCAAAAGCATCCCAGAGATCGTTGCCACTCGGTCCCAAAGCGCCCAACTCATCCAAAGGACAGAGAGGGATTGTGATGCTTTGCAAATTATGCTGATATTGCAATGCCCAAAGAACCTGCACCAATTCCGTTTGAGCGAAGGCGAAAGGGAACAGCCAATGGTGAAGTTGACACAATTTGTCCCATCTCACAGTAAAGGCTTCGCCAACTTTTTCGCTGCCCAGCCACAAAGAGAATTTTCCTTCAGACAAAGGTGGAACATTGTTTGCTCGCAATCCCTCTGCCAGCATTAAGGCATCCAAAGGCTTATCGGGGTTGCGCCACAAGTTGACGCAAAGCGTTGGCTCTTTAGGTGGGCGAAAAGGTTTGGGTCTGGTCAATTTTCTGGCAATCAAAAGCACTTCGCTTAAGTCGGTGTTTTCCGAGAAGTTCCATCGGTTTGGGTCATGGCTGACAATGATGGTTTCCACGATGTAGTCTTTTGCGAGCAGTTCTCGTGACTGCTGCCACTCTACTCCTGACAGCAAAGCCTTGGGCAAAACAAAAGCCAAGCGTCCGTTAGGCTTGAGATAACGGTCAGCAAGTGCCAAAAAGACCGAACCTAAACCTGCTGTTACTGATGCCTTTAACTTTTCCTTCTGTATCAGGCTTTGCAATGCTTTTTGCAACTGCTTTCGCTCTTCGTTAGGCAGAGAGCCAAAAAGCAAATTGTCACCGCAAGTTCGTGTGAAAGGCGGGTTCATGCAAATCAAATCCATGAAAGGCAGATTGATAGTCACACGAGATGGTGATGTGTCGGTAATGCGCTTTCCGCCCTTGACAGGGAAAAGGCTTAGGACAGCAGTAGGTGGTTCTTTGCTAAGCAAATCCAAACTACCCAAATGCACTACCTTGCTTTTGCGGTCAACACCCAAATCCATTGCATACAAATTCATTCCTTTCACTTTGACTTCAGGGATGGGCAACGCTAAAGTCGTAGCAGTCAAATGCACAGCGGATTGAAGGACATCCAAGCCCCAAAAGCCTTTTTCCAGCAAGGCTTTGAGCGAATAAGTTCGCTGCTTTGTCAAATCTTCCAAACGCTGCTGTTGAGAGGCAGCCCTCATAAAGTTGTCCACAACTGATTGCAAGGCTGCCATCAGCAAAGTTCCTGTCCCACATGCAAGGTCAGCGATACGCAATTTGGAAAGAGAGTGTGGGTCATGCCATTGAATGTCCCATCGCTTCGGGTCAAGGGCAAGGCGCAAAAGCAAAGTAGCAGAAGCGACAGATGTGTAGTAAGTGCCTAAAGGTTTGGCGATGTCTCCCAAAAGCAAATGATACAACCGACCAACCAAATCGTGTTGGAGTGCTGCTCTCATCCTAACAACTTGCAAAACCTTTTCAGCACAACGCTTGATGGCTTCGTCCAGCCGTTTGTCGGTAGGCAGTGTCAGAAGGATGCTGCGAGCGATGTCAAAGACAGCATGGTAGTTGATTTCATCAAGGATGAACTGCCAGACTTCTAACAGTTCGTCATGGGGACTTTTAGCGTCCATACATTGATGGAGCGTTTTGACTTTGTGGTCAACCCGTGCCAATTCACCTTGGAACAGCAGAGCATTGGCAACGATTAGGGCAGCGATTTTAGCGATGTCAACTCTTCGCTTTTGAGCATCTTCCAAGATTGCTATGCCAAGTGGCACAGCCATTCGTTCAGGTGTCGCTCCCAGTGCCAGTAAATCGTTCGCCAGCACATCAATGCCTTCTCGCAAAAGTTTTGCTGCTTTTTGCACTTCGTCTTCAGAAGCCAGATGCTGATAGGCAGCATTCAAAGCAGCGCACAAGGTGTCCAACGAGCCTTCCTGCCATTGAGCCGTTTCAGGCAAAGAGGGCGGGCATAGGCTGAAACGCAAAGGACATTCAGCAAGTTCTTGTCGCAGTCGGTCAAGGGAAGCAACTTTAGTCAACTTGGCAGGGTAAACGAGGGCTAAACCGAAGTTAGCGATATTGTTCCTAACTCGCTCTTGTGCTTTTCGCCATGCTTCCCTTTTAGCGTCAGTTTGGTCGCTGATTTCGCCTTCAATAGCCAATCGCAAACCGTAAAAACTGACAAGGATATCAGGGGCTTTTCGTGCCAATCGGATTTCAGGTAGCGCCACAATGCCTCTCTTTTCCAACAATTCCGCCAACACGACATTCAAAACTTCTTGCCTAAAAGTGCCAACTCCCATTTCAGCCACCAAGCAAATTTTAGTTTTTCGGCAAGTCGGTAGCCTTGCCCTCCGAGAGTAGTCAAACCCTACAAAACAACGCCAACTATGCAAGTTCTGCGTTATTTCAGTGTCTTTCCGCTGCTGTCAGGAGTTCAAATTTTGAAGGCAGGTTGTAAAGTTTGCGGTTGACAGCAGCAGCAATTGGTTCAAGCCTTTGCATCAATTCACCAAATTGCTGAATTGTCAAAGATTGAGCGCCGTCGGAAAGGGCTTTCGCTGGGTTGGGATGGACTTCCAAGATGAGACCGTCAGCACCTGCTGCTATGGCAGCCAAAGCCATTGGGATAACCATATCTCGCCTACCAGTCCCATGACTTGGGTCTGCCACGACAGGCAAGTGGCTCAATTGTTTTGCAGCAACTATTGCCGATATATCAAGGGTGTTGCGAGTGTAAGTTTCAAAGGTTCGTATGCCCCGCTCACACAAAATCACATTGGGGTTGCCTTCAATGCAGATGTATTCGGCTGCTTGAAGCCATTCTTCAATAGTTGACGACATGCCTCGCTTCAGCAAAACAGGTTTGCCCGATTGTCCGGCTTCTCTTAAAAGTGAAAAGTTCTGCATGTTCCTTGTGCCAATTTGAAGGATGTCGGCATATTCGGAAACGATTTCAACATCACGAGTGTCCATGACCTCGGTTATGATGGGCAAACCTGTTGCTTCCGATGCTTCTTTCAAGAGTTTCAAGCCTTCATAGCCAAGCCCTTGAAAGGTGTGGGGTGAAGTTCTGGGTTTAAAAGCACCGCCCCTCAAAATATCAGCACCATGCTGAGCAACGCCTTTGGCTGTTTCCAAAATTTGCTCTCGGCTTTCAACGGAACAAGGTCCAGCCATGATTATCAGGTGCTCTCCGCCGATGATTTTGTCCCTGACAGAAATCAAAGTTGTCTCTTGCTTCCATTCCCTACTCACCAACTTGTATGGTTTTAGGATGCGGATAGCATTTTCAACGAAGGGCAGACTTTGGATTTGCTCTATTAGGCGTGTTTTCAACTCTTCGTCAATGACACCAATTGCACCAATGACTGTCCGCTCAACACCTCGCCAAACAGCACTTTTGTAGCCAGCCTCTTCAAGCATCTTGCAAACTTGCTGAACTTCTTCATCAGTTGCTCCATAACGCAACACGACTATCATTAGCAAACACCTCCGTTGCTGAGATTTTTGGGGTTTGGACGATTTTGTGAAGGATGGAATTAGTGAAGGAGGATGCATAAGAATGGCGCCGGCGCCTTACCGGCGCCAGAAATAAAAGGCAAAGTAAAAGTTGAAGCAAATTGGCAAACTTATCGTCCTTCCATCGTCATTTTTATCCGAACCCATTTTTGTCCCTCCTTGCAAAAGTCGCCTACATTATGGCGCATATGTTAGGCTGCGTCAATATATCAGCAACAACAAATAAAACTTGCAGCAAAGAGCGAAGGCGATATGTGCTCTTTTGCCTAATTTAAAACTTGTTGCAACTTTTTTCCAAATGTGACATGATAACAAGCACCTGCTAAATTGCACCTTGGAGAAGGATGTGGAAAAGATGGAACGAAAATCGTTGAGATTGTGGCAAAGAGTTTTGGTTGGTTTGTGGTTTTCAGTTGTTGTAGGACTGACAGCGAGGTTGAGTGAAGATGTCCGCTTGTATGCCGTGCTCCGACAAGAACGCCTTCAACTTCAATTGGAACTTCAAAGGCTTAAACATCAAACCATCGTGCTTCAAAACAAACTTCGCTACCTTTATACGCCTGAAGGCGAAAGGTTAGTTTACAAGTCTCAACTGGTGGGGGTGAATGGAGAAAAAATTTTTGTGCTTGAAGGAGATTTTTTGCCCATAGGAATAATGGATTTGCTGCCAGGAGGATTTGAAGAATGGGACGAAAAGAAAGTTCAAACTCCCAAAGCAAACCGATGGCTCACTCGCCTGTCCCGAAATTGGCAACGCCTGAGAAGCGAACGATACCGTTAGCATTTGCTTCAATTGCCTGTGTCGCCCTTCCAGTCTTTCTACCATCAACTTTTCCTTTGGCTTGGATTGGGCTTGTCCCTTTTTTAGTTGCCCTCAATTTTAGCCGATGGCAAATGTCCTTGATAGTTTCACTGATTTTTGGTTCAGCCTTTCATGGTGCTGCCAATTATTGGCTTATCCCAACAATTGCAGAACTCGGTCCTTATACTGAATCTCCCAATCAACCAATGTTGTTTTGGGCAATCTTCGGATTTGTCGCACTTGTGCTTTGGCAGAGTTTATTCGTTGTCCTTTTCGGTTTGATAGTGTGGTCAGTTTTGAAGCGAAGCAAAGGCTTTGCTTCAGCCTTAGGTATTAGCGCAGCGTGGCTATTGACAGAATGGTTGCGAAGCATCGGAGCATTGGGTTACCCTTGGGCTCTTTTGGCTTCAACTCAGATTGCTTTTTTGCCAATTGCTCAATGGGCTTCATTTTTAGGGAGTTTGGGCTTAAGCGGTTTGATTGCTTTTGTCAATGGATTGTTTTTTGAATGGTTGCGCTGGAAAGAGAAGGGGTTTTTGTTTGCTGCTATCCTATCGCTGGTTTTGTTCACTTTCCTCGGTTGGAGTGAAATGAACCGTGCGAACTCGCTTTTAAGAAAATCGCCTAACTTGAAAGTTGCCGCTGTTCAGGGTAACTTTGGCAAAGAAAGGTGGCATCCCGATGTGGCTTTTACTGAACTTGATGAAATTTTGAAAACGCATTTGAGACTTTCTGAGCAAGCAGCAAAAAAAAGCGCAAAGTTAATCGTTTGGTCTGAAACGGCTTTGCCTTGGAGGTTGAGAGACGAAAACCGATGGGGTTATGGCGCCAAGGAAATTCAAGCCCTTGCAGAGAAACAAAAGGTCGCTTTGTTTGTCGGTGCTGGCGATTGGCAAAACGGCAAAAGTTACAACGCTTGCTTTGTGTTTGCTCCAAAGAAAATGTTGACTGGAAACAAAGTCTACCAAAAGATTAGACTTGTCCCTTTCGGCGAGTATGTTCCTTTCAAGGAGATTTTCCCTTGGCTTGAAAAGATTTTGCCCCATTCGCCTATTGAAACTGCTGCTGGAAGTTATGGGGAAGTGCCTACGCTTCTTTTTGATGTCAACATGCGTGTCAAAGTAGCAACTGTCATTTGCTTTGAATCTCTCTTCCCTTTTCACCTTAGAAAACTTGTTGGCGGCTCAAATTTGCAAACCTCACCTGCTGATTTGGTGGTCATCATCACCAACGACAGTTGGTTTGGTGACACGCTTGCGCCTCGCCATCATGCCCGCATTGCGATTTTGAGAGCGATTGAATTGAGACGAAGCATCGTGCGATGTGCTGGGACAGGCATAAGTGCAATCATTCTGCCAACAGGAAAAGTTTTACAGTTAGCGGATTTGAATCAAAGGAAACTTCTCCTTGCTTCAGTGCCAATAATCAGTCTTCAGTCCCTTTACCAAATTTTGGGCGACTTGCCTTTCGTTGCTCTTTCGGTTTTTTGCCTTGCACTGCTTCTTTTGCGAAAAACCAAAGAAACAAAGGTGAATTGAGTGGCGCTATTTGATGCTAAAAGCCATAAGTTGAGGAATTGAGTTGGCTCTCAAGTTTTGAGTTTCCTTACATTTGGTTGCCATCTCAAATTCTTTAGTGCTTGCATGTAATCTTCCTGCGTGAGTTCTTCTGGTCGTCGTTGCAAATAGGCGACAATCACTCCTTCCATCACATTTGTCCCGAAAGTTCGTCCATCAAGTTCTGGGGTGGTTGTGATGAGCATTGAAACTCCTATTTGGCGGAGAAGTTCAACATCTTCTTTCGTCGTCGTGTTTGTCAGGATGATTTTGCTGAGCAGTGGCATTGGAGATTGGGGACTGGGGGCTGGTAGGTGTTTTCGGATAAGCAAGAAATCGCCAGCAACAATTTCAGCCCAACGGTAAAAACTTTCAAACTTTGGCTTGATTTGCTCTTGTTCTTTGCCAGTCGGATAAATCCAACTGATGGGCAACTGTGCAATGAAAGGCAAGAGGATTGAACCCAAAATTTCATAAACTCTTTGAGATTTTATGAGCAAGGGTATGCCGAGCCCAAACGCCAAATCTCCAATTCTCAAATCTGCACTCAAATTCCAAAACTCTTCTGCCATTCCGAACCTGTCAACGGCACTAACTAACAAAACTTTTCTTTTGCGAAAATCAACAATGCCATTTCTTTGAAGCCAATGGACTGCTTTTCGTTCCATCGTGTCCTTCAGAGCGGAGCCGTCAACCACTGGAGTTTGCTTGACAATTTTTGCAAGTTTTGCTGGCTCACGGAGTGCATACTTTCTCTTTCCGCACTTGATCCAAATGTCCATGCCACCAAAGCAGATGGCATCAACTTTGCCATCAATTTGTTGAAGCAATTCAGCAAACTTTCGCAAGTTGCCGTCAGTTCCAATTCGTTCAATCAAAAACCTTTCGCCGAAAAATTCCGCTTCAACCCTTTTGTCCCGTTTTGACGAACCCAAACTGACACTAACGACTCTCTTCATTTCGCTCGCTCCAATTGATGCGATAAACAACCATTTCGTCGCTCCCGCAAATGACATTATGAGCCAATTTGATGCGATAAAGCGGTTTCAATTCTGGTCGCTTTGAAAGCATCGGATACCATTCTGGGAAAATGACGAGATAATCAGGTTTTCGCTTTCGCAAAAATTGCCACACACCTTCTTCATCAGTGCCCCATATTCCTGTCCCCATTCTGCCCCAAGCGAAGGGAATAATTTCGGGCATGACCAACCCATGCATATCAATGATGCGCCTTTGAGAAAAGAAAGCGATGGCTCCGACATCGTTAGTAGCGATGAGAGCATCTTTGGGAGTGTTTTTCGCCAGCCATTTTCCAATGTTGACTTGCATCGTTGTAGTGTTTTGAACCATCCAACCATGAATGTCGGCTACCCAAAGGCAACCCAAAAGAGCACCAACAATAATGAGCCAACGCCCTTGTTTGTGAAATTTTTGCATGCCCCAAACCATACCGAAAAGAGATAAAAGCAAAAGCGCTGGAAGATAATAGCGAGTGAAATATGGTTGAACAGGGGGCATTCGGTGTATCGCCAAGCGAAACAGAATGAAAGCGAAGGGAATTGCGAGCAAGGTCATTTCAAACCAAAGCCTTTGAGACAAAACCCGTCGGACAGCAAAATAGATTGAAGCCAAAATTGTCGGGTTAATAGTGAGCCAAAGCAAAAGCGAAAAAACTCCTATAAGCATCGTTACAGTCAAAGCATGTCTGCGAGATGGCACTGCTTTTGCCAAATAGGTTGCTGGAAAAGGAGTGCCTGTGTGTTGAAAATTGAAAATGACCCAAGGCGAAACAACAACAGCCACAATGACAAACATCAAAATTAACCAAAGCAAACTGCTGAAACGATGTCGGAAAAGTTTGTGAAATGCCGTCAATCCGAAAAATGCCAATGCTTCCGGTCTTGCCAAAGAAGCCAAACCCCAAATGAAACCTTCAACAGCCCAACTCCAAGATGGCTTATCAAAAAACCGAACATGAAACCAAAATCCGAGCAGAACCAAAAGCGTCCACAAACTTGTCTCCATGCCCGATAGAGAAGCAGTGGCAAGTAAAGGTGAAAGAGCAACAGCAAAGGCAGCGTTAATTCCCGCATCTTCACTTTTCAAATCTTCTGCTAACTTTTTTGCAACAACGACGCACCCTAAACCTGCCAAAACGCCCATCATTTTCATCGGGATAACAAACTGACCTGTTAATTTGAAAGCAAGAGCAACCAAAACCACCCAAATGGCTGAGGTAAAACCTGGGACAGGCTCACCTAAGTTGTAACTGAACCCAAAGCCAGCCGCTAAATTGCGAGCGAACTGGGCATGAATCCAAGCATCGTCGGCATTAAGGCTAACTTGCCCAGCCCTCCAAAATTCAGCAGCAACGAACAAACCGCAAAGAACGATGAAACTCAGCAAAGGCACTTTCAACTGCTTCATGAAATCCTACCATCCTCCAAGCCTAAGTTTGTCAATAGTTACAAAGTTAAAAGTAGGGACGGATGAAATACGACCGACTTGTTAAATTTTTGCAATGGTTTTTTTCGGGCAGATTGTCGCCTACCTTTACAAAACAACGCTAATTGTGTAAGTCCCAATTTTGACTGACTTTCACAACAGCCCTCAAGGATTTGGTTTTTCCATTTGTTCCCAGTGAATTCGGTAAATGCAAAATCTTCTGCTGACATCAAAGTTCCAGCCTTCTTCTGCCAAAAGAAGTTCAAACAAATCAGGTCTCATCTTCGCCAGTCGCCATGTATCAGCAACGGCAAGGTAACTAACTTTGCGACTTCTCAACTCGTTTAGCATTTTGTTGTCGTCCCACAACTCTGTTAAGCGAAGGGCAACATCGGCATGGATAAGACCTTGAGTGTCAAAAATTTGTCGCTGCGAAAAGAAACCGATGGCACCTATGTCGTGAGTAGCAATGATATCACTGGGTTGTGTGTTTTCTCGCAGCCATTTCCCAAAACGAACATTTAATCTCTCCGTCACTTTAACTCCTTGTGCATATTCCGACATGACGACTTTGTAACTTGGCAGCATTCCTAAGAGCATCACCAGTAAAACCCAACGCATTGATTTCAAAGCCGTTACAAAGGACAAACCTGCCATCAAGTAAGTTGGCAACAAATATCGTCCCCAACCGCTCCAAATTGTCCATGTGCCTAAAGGGAATTGGATCGCCTGAACTCCAGTCACAAGCGCAGCAAAAATCAACAACCACTTGTTGGGTAAGTTTGCTGTTCCAAATTGGTAGCGCATTTTGTTAAAATGTTGCCACACCAACAACACAACCAAAGTTGGGAAAAGGGCAAATGAGTAAAATGTCCATGACACCCAACCTTGAATTAAAGCAATGGGGAAACCTATTGCTAACCCCCAGTGTCCATAGAAAACTTTACGAGCGGGCAAAACTTTCGCCAAGTAAGTGCCTGTAAAGGGTGTCCCTGTCGTGCTTAAATTTACCACTACCCAAGGGAACATGATTGCTGCAACGAGAAGCATTTGCAAAATCAACCAAATCAAGACCTTTTTCCAATAGGTGCGAAATTGCCAGATTTTATCGGCTACAACGATGGCATAGAAGATCAAATTTTCCGGGCGAGCCAAAATTGCAATTCCCCACCAAAGTCCTTCCAAAAGCCAATACCAAGAAGGCTGCCTTTGCCAACGCAAGTGCAAATAAATTCCCGTCAAAGCCGTGAAAGCGTAAAGGCTTCCTTCCATGCCTGCCAATGAATTGGCAACAAGGGGCGCAAAAAGTGCCGTCATGTAGGCTCCCCACTTCGCCTTCCTTTCATCATTCGTAAGAACATCAACAAGTTGATGAGCCACTACTACACAACCTGCACCAAACAAAATGCCCATAAACTTCATAGGCAAAACAAACTCACCTGTCAACTTGTATGCAGTTGCACAAAGCAAGAGCCACAAGAAGGAAGTAAAGCCACTTGATGGTTCGCCAATGTTGAAGCAAAAGCCATAACCATTGGCAAGGTTGCGAGCATATTGAGCGAAAATCCAACTGTCATCAAAGGGAAAACCCAATTTGCCCGCAGTTTTCCATTCGCCAACTGAAAACACAATGACCGACGAAAAATAAAGTCCAATCGCCAGACCGTATCGTTTGAAAACACTTTCAGCAACTAACTGCCATTTCACCTTCATTCACCTTTTCCGTCCGTCACTAAATTGTTCCAATGGATTTGATAAACTACCATGAAGCGTTCAACCTTATGTGATGTCTCTTTGGACGGGAAAACCGCTATTGGCTCAAAAAGTTTGCGATATTTCACCACTAACGGAAAAACATCTGGAATGGCAGCAATGTATTTAATGCCTTTGTTTTGAAGCGCTCGCAAAAGGTGTTGGCTACTTCGCCATTGGATGTCCAAATCATTTTCAGGGAACATTTGCCAAAGGTTAGAGGTTATCTCAGGATGGATAAGCCCCTGTGTGTCAAAGACTCTGCGATTGGAAAAAAAAGCGATAGCACCAATGTCGTGAGTGGCTATTGTCTCGCCATCAGGCAAATTAACCGCCAACCATTTGCCCGCACCAACATTCAAATCTCTCACATGTTTCACTAAGGCGGGGTGTAATTCTGCATAGTTGAAGAGGAAAATCAGGCTTCCAACGACTGCGCCCAATTTCACAATTTTTGAGTTGGGTAGCCACATTGCTATTCCCATCAAACATAGCACTGAGTTCATTAGCACATATCGGCTAAAGTAACTCCAAACAAGGGCTTTAGGCGCAGGGTTGCTGAAGGCTTGAAGAGCAAGCAAAGCAAAAGCCGAAACCAAAGGAAGTGACAATTGCAGTTGAAGTTCTTTCCGACGAACGAGCAAAAGCCAAAGAAAGTAGCCAAAAAGGACGGGCTGACTGAAGGCAATCAGCATAGTAAATTCTCCCAAACTGTAAAGCAGCATCAAAATGCGACCTAAAGGGAAACCCCATTCCTCATCAATGGTTTTTTGTCTCGGAATTGCTTTGGCAAGATAAGTTGTCGGGAAAGGAGTGCCAGTCGTTGAGAAATTCAGCCAAAGCCAAGGGGAAATTATCAAAAACACGATGAGCACTTGAAGGCTCAGCCATGCCAATGCCTGTCGCCATAGTTTTGCCCTGATTTGCTGCCATAAGTGGACAACGAAGCAAATGAGCCAAAGGGCGAAATTTTCTGGACGGGCTAAAATCGCTGCGCCCCATAAGACACCTTGAATGACCCAATGGATTGATGGCGAATGCCGATTTTTCAATTGCCACCAAAAGGCTAAAAGTGCCATAAAAACACCTAATGTTGTCTCTAAGCCCGAAAGCGAGCCAGAAAGCAATGGTGCACATAGGGCAACCATTATCGCTCCAACCTGCTGTTGTGTTTCACTGGCATTTAATTCTCGCAAAATCAAAATCGTCATCACTACACAGCCTGCACCAAACAAAATGCCCATCAACTTCATTGGCAAAACGAATTCGCCAGTCAACTTGTATGCAGCCGCACAAAGTAAAAGCCACAAGAAAGAAGTGAAACCGCTTGATGGTTCACCAATGTTGAAGCAAAAGCCATGCCCGCTGGCAAGGTTACGGGCATATTGGGCAAAAATCCAACCATCGTCAAAGGTGAAACCGAAATCGCCAGCAATCAGTTTTTCCAAAGCGAGCAAGAAACTAATCCCAGCCACAAATAGTCCACAAGGTAAGGTAAGGAGCCGTAAAAGGTTGTCACTCTTAACTTTCTCCAAAGTGTTTTCTACCTCCCTAAGATTTTTAGGCTAATCCGAGAATTCTGCATCAATGCCTTTTGAGAAGATTGTGACTTATTGCCTCTCGTTCGTCCATCCTGTTTGGTTATTAATCCTTCGCTTTTCAAAAATACTTTGGCAGGATACACACAAACTTGTCCAAAATGATAAACAAGAAATTGGCAAGGATGAAATCTCCCTTGTCTTCTTTATCACTAATAATGTCGTTAAAGCGTTAGGAATGCAAGGTAACAAGCAGCAAGAAGGGAGCGATAGTGAAGTTTTATAGTATTCAACATGACTTATTGCAGAAAAAACTGGACGCTCTTTACTTCAAGGTGTGTTGGTAATATGCCCTTAGATTTTTCGGCAGGGCAGTAGCCCTGCCCTCAAGAGATTTTTAGCCAATTTGGAGGGCACGCCTACTGGCGTGCCGATTTTTGCTGTCTTGATTTCTTCCTTTTGTTATATGAAAATGTTTGACATCTCATATGGATGTGTCAAATTAAAAAGCGATTCAAAAACAGATTTGGTTTACGATGGCGATGCAGGTGACTTTGGATTTGAAGCAGTATCTTAAGAGTTTCGGTTGGCACAAATACAAGGCATTTGAAGAGCCGATGGAGAAAGAAGGCATTATCCACAAACAGGTTGGTTCTATTCACATTGAATCTGGTTATCGCAAAATCGTTGAAATTTTGTTTGGCAAACGGGTTGGAAGGTGATGGTTATGAATTTGCTTTTGGCTTCGTTGCTTATTTTGACCACAACATACCTTTGGGCGCAAGGGAACTTTCAAGTAGTCGTCACAGAACCGAAGCGAGACGAAGTTTTTGGTTGGGCTCAATATTCACCTTTTGTCACCATTAAGGCTTCATTGCAACAGAACGGTGAACCAGTTACTCCAAGTGAAACAATCAAGCGCCTTTTCCTGACGGCTCAGGTTTTCGTTGGCGACCGCCTGACAGACACAGTGCCTTTGTGGGACGATGCAACTCACGGTGACGAAAAAGCCCAAGACGGTATTTTCACTGCTAATTACCGACCAAATCAAACTGGCTCTTTCAAAGTTAGGGTTCGTGGTCAGGTGGATTTGGTTCAAGATACCAAAATTGTCACTAAAGAATTTTGGTCACCTTTTGCTTCCTTCCAAGTCGTTGCCATTCCCTACCCGCATGTAACTTCACCTGAACCAGGCAGCAAGACAGCAGCGGAAATCTCAGTGCGTGCGAGTATGCTTCAACAGGGTTCTCCTTTTAATGAGCAAGACAAAACCTTGAAAGCCCACATCGTTGCTAAAAGCAAAGGGCAAATAATTGTTGAAGCACCATTGAGGCGAAAAGGCTCAATAGTAGAAGGAACTTTGAATTTGCCCAAGGTAGGCACTTACCAACTTGCTGTCATCGTCTCCGTCAACCGCATGGGCAAGGAGTTGACTGCCGAAAGTCAAGCCATTGAAATTCAAGTCACCAGACCGAATCCAAGTTTTCTCATTATAGCCATTCTCGCCTTCATCGTTTACTTGATTTTGCCAATCAAACAACCTTCTTTGCGCTACCGCCATCGTGTTCGGATTGGTCAAACGATTATTGAGTTGAACCCTGGCGAAGAAAAGACTGTCAACGAAATTTCCGTCAAAGGCGCTATTGACAGCAACACAGTGACTATTAGGACAAAGCTTGGATAATGCCCGAAAGGGTAGTGGAGAATTTGAAGCGATGAGAGATTGGTTGCCTGTTTCGTTGAGTGTCAGTATCTTGAGAAACGCTGTCGGGGCTGGAGGCATCCGTCCAGTTGGTCGGTTTGCCTTTTTCGCCAATTTGGGAGAGGCCAATTTAGGAGAGTTTGAACAAAAGTTTCGCATAGCACTGAACAGCGCTTTAGCGATAGAGAAAGAATTGGCGACTCAGTCAGGAGAATTTGCTGGAAAGGTTACTGTGGACACCAAT
>JANXCD010000031.1 GCA_025060305.1 Armatimonadota bacterium
GGTGACGGCATCAGAGTTGCAAACAAGAGCCTTGCGAGATCTGCAGGCTGGTCAAGTTGGGAGCGCAACAAAGAAACTTGAGGCTGCTGCAACACGATTGCTCAACCTCGGCGAAAGAGAAAAGGCTCAGGAAACCATCAAACTGGCACAAAACCTGAAACAAGGCGAACAAGTCTCGCCCGAACAAACCAAGCGATTGCGTTATCAGACGAGAAGGTTGCAATGAGTGAGTTGATGACTTTCGGAAATGATGCAACTCAAACTCTTTGAAAGAGTGTGACGACAGCAATGGCTGCAATCCCTTCCTCACGACCGACAAAGCCCATGCGGTCAGTAGTCGTAGCCTTGACACTTATCGCTTCAATTTCAATGCCAAGCAACTCAGCAAGCCTAAGCCTCATAGCCTCTTTGAAAGGGGCGAGTTTGGGCGATTGAGCAATCACAGAAATGTCAACATTACCGACTTCCCAACCTCTTTCGGATGCCATTTCCAAAACGGCTCGCACAAAAGTTGCACTATCGGCGTCCTTGTATTTCAGGTCGGTGTCAGGGAAGTGTTGACCGATGTCGCCTAAGGCGAGCGCACCTAAGATAGCATCGCATAAGGCATGAAGAGCAACATCAGCATCAGAATGACCTAAAAGTCCCTTTTCGTGAGGAATTGTCACACCGCAAATTTTCAAGGGACGATTCAGTGCCAATTGATGAGCATCAAAGCCAATCCCAACACGAAACTTCATTTCGCTTCACCGACTTCCATTTTGGCGCAACAAAGCATCAAGCATCGTGAAGTTTACATTCGCATTAAACTTCATGAAGCCAAAGAAAACCGCAAGGAGGCGTTTGAAATGAACGACAAGCCAGTTTACCTTGACTATGCTGCAACAACGCCTCTTGACCCAAGAGTGCTTGAGGCGATGATGCCATACTTGACAGAAAAGTTCGGAAACCCAAATAGCATCCACACTTATGGGCGTGAAGCGAGGCGTGCCGTTGATGAAGCGAGAGAGAAGATATCGCAGTTGCTGAATTGTCAGCCGAGCGAAATTGTCTTCACCAGCGGAGGAACTGAAAGCGACAATTTGGCTTTGAGAGGCGTAGTTGAAGCCTATCGTCAAAAAGGAAATCACATAATCACAACCGCCATAGAGCACCACGCCGTCTTGCACACATGCAAGGCCTTGGAAGAAAAAGGCTTTGAAGTCACCTATTTGCCCGTTGACGAGCACGGTTTGGTTTACCCTGAGCAAGTAGCCGAAGCCATCAGAGAAAAAACAATCCTTGTGAGCGTCATGCACGCCAATAACGAAATTGGGACAATTGAGCCAATTGAAGATATTGTCAAGGCTGTGAAAGAGAGGAGACCTGATATTTTAATCCACACTGATGCAGTCCAAACGGTAGGACACATTCCCGTTGATGTCCAAAAGTTAGGTGTTGACTTGCTCAGTTTCTCGGCTCACAAATTTTACGGACCTAAAGGCATCGGCGGTTTGTTTGTAAGGCGTGGCGTGAAATTAGTTCCGCAAATAACAGGTGGTGGGCAGGAAAGGAACAGAAGGTCTGGGACGGAGAATGTCGCCAGCATATTAGGGGCAGCAAAAGCCCTTGAAATTTCCATTGAAGAGATGCCAAAGGAAATGACGAGATTGCAAAAGTTGCGAGACGATTTGATTGCCGAAGTTTTGAAGCGCATTCCCGATAGCCGTTTGAATGGTCATCCTTCTCAAAGGTTGCCTCACAATGCAAATTTCAGTTTCCGAGGGATTGAAGGTGAGACTTTGCTTTTGCAACTTGACATGAATGGCATAGCAGCCTCTTCAGGCTCAGCCTGCTCCTCTGGAAGCCTTGAACCTTCTCATGTCTTGTTGGCTTTGGGTCTTTCCTATGAATGGGCTATCGGCTCACTGCGATTGACAATGGGTCGTTTCACAACTTACGAAGACATTTTGAAGGTGATTGAATTGTTGCCTTCAATCGTTGAGAAATTGCGTGCTTTGACGGGTTTCACAGTTTAGCGTCACTCTTCAGTGTTAGTTCCTTCAGCGAGTTCAACTTTTGCTTCCGACAACAATTTGGCAGCCTGCTCTTGCCACTCTCGTATGGGAGGCAAATCTTCCAAAGACTTCAAACCAAAAAGTTCCAAAAACTTCTGAGTTGTAGCATAAAGGCGAGGGCGACCTAAAGTTTCCCTGTAGCCGACAACTTGGATTAGTCCGTGCTCAAGCAAACTTTGTATTGCTGATGAACTGTCAACACCACGAAGTTGTTCAATTTCTGGACGAGTTATAGGCTGGTTGTAAGCGATAATAGCGAGCACTTCAAAAGAGCCTCGTGAAAGGCGGACCCTTTGCAGCGGGTGAAGTCGGGCGATGTAATTAGCAAATTCGGGTTTAGTGACCATTCTCCAACCGCCAGCAACTTCAACTATTGCCAAACCGCTCCTTCGTTCGTAATCAACGGCGAGTTCGTTCAAAAACATCAATGCTTCATCCAGAGGGATTTGAAGGATGCGAGCAACTTCTTCAAGGGGCAAAGGTCTCGTAGCCATGAACAAAACACACTCCAAAGCCTTTTTGATTTGCTCACGGTCTTGCTCTTTGGGAAACAAGGTTGCAGTTTGCTCCATTCATGTTCACACCTCCAAGTTCTATCCCTTCTTTGCAGTAAAAGGCAGTTTAGCCAAAGGCGTGTAAGTTGGACCTTCCTTTGATAAATCGCTGCGAAAAAGTGTCAGATGGTTTGCAGGGACAACACCGAAAACCGTGCCTAAATTTTTGCTCAATATCATTTTGACTTCCTCTATCCCAACCATCGCCTTAACTCTCCCGATAGTTATGTGAGGATGATAAGTTCTTTCCTCAGGTGAAAAACCAAGCCTTTCCATCGCTTGCTCAACCATTCTTTGTAGCGTCATCAAGTTTTCCGATGCTTCAACTCCTGCCCACAAAACTTTTGGTCGGTTCAAATTGGGGAAGCCACCAACCCCGCAAACCGTGAAAGAAAAGGTCAAGGTAGCCTGAGCAATTGACTTTAGAGCATTAACGATTTCTTCAATTTGACTTTCTGGGACTTCGCCGAGAAACTTCAAGGTTAAATGCAAGTTCTCAGGCTCAACCCATTTGACTGCTGCTTTCGTTTGCCTCAATTGTTGCAGCAAATCCTTCAATCGCTCCCTCACATCCTCCGAAAGTTCCAAAGCCACAAAACTTCTAATCGCCATATCAATCCCTCCGATAGCAAAGAAGTCAGACTAATGGCTAACTGAAAAACCTTTTCAGAAGGCTTATGGCTTGTCCTCAGAGAAATTCTTTATGTAATTTGCACTCACCTTTCAACAAGTTCACAAGTTGCGGGATGTCAAAGGCTTGTAGCAATCCGAAGCAAAAAAGTTCTGGTGCTTTGTCAAACGACCAATTTTGCTCAATGATTGCCTTCAGACTGTCAAGGGAGTTATGAAGTTCCAACTCGTTGATAACCTTTGGCTCTAACGAAGCAGCAACGAGAGCGATAACACTTGAGCGTGGACCGAGAGAGCAAACAGTCACAGACTTGCTTTTTCTTTCTGTTTTCAACCACTTTGATATGGCTGTCAGTTGGCTTGACTGAATTCCTAAGAGCCTTTCACCAACGCAATCAATGAAAAGAGCAAACAAGTTTTGGCGCTCAATTTGCTTTTCTCCGAAAAAGAGCAAGTCAATAGCCAAGACCTTTTTACCTTGCGCCAAAAACTTTTCCGCTTGCAAAGAGACACTTTTGCGACCTTCATCAGAGATAACGATGACCGTCTCTTCCGATTCCTTTTGCTCTAACTCTGTCGCTGGAATCGTCCATTCACCGCTTATGTTCAACTGCCAAAAACGAGCAGTGATTTCACCTTGCTTCTCTGTTCCAAAGTTGTAGGCATTGACAGCATAATCTTTTGCACGGACAATTTGAGCAAGTTGACGGCGCTTTTTAAGTTGCCACTTGCGGAAAGCATTTTGGTCTTCAGGGACTTTCGCATCTTTTGGCAGTGATTGACATAAAGCCTTCGCAAGAGAATTGAAGTTGGCATTTTCTTTTGGCAACGGCACATTCAACCCCTCTTCGCCCTTCAATTCATTCTCGCATGGGATTTCCTTTGTAGGAAAGTTTGGGTCATCGTTGAAAAAGTGACGAGAAAAGAAGCGATAGAATGCTTCACGATTGTCTTCTTCGTAATTGTGAGTGCCAGGTTCATAATTAACATGCCAACTCAGTGCTTCCTCTCGCTTCAGCAACTTGAAGATGGGCAAGGCACAATCCAAAAGTGGTGGTAAGGCATAGCCAGCCTCAAAGCAACATTCGTCATAAGCGCAATATGTCAGCAACAATGGTCGTGGAGCGATTAGCGCTGTTAAGTGTGTGTAATCAACTATAGTCGCCAAATCGCAAGGAGTTTGTTCTGGATCGCCAAGGTCTTTGAAATGAAATAGGCGAGTGAAGAAACTGGAATAACCAGCAACAGGATTAGCGAGTTTGACACGAGTGTCCAAGGCGCTTAGGAAAATTGTTTGCCAACCGCCACCAGATAGACCAGTAACGGCTATGCGGTCAGGGTCAACTTTTGGCAAAGAGAGTAAAACATCCAAACCTCGTTCCATGCTCAGGTAAAAAACTGCTAACCCGCTTGTCCCGCACAAATTCAATTGGTTCATGCAACCGTGAGCGAATTCAGACTGGTTCAATTGACCGAAGCCAAGCCACTCTGGACTGAGTGCAAGGACGCCCCGCTTTGCCATGTTGATGCAGAAAGCCTGAGCGTAAACTGCTGCTTTGCCTTTGGGGTCGTGACCTTTCAAGTAAAGCACGGCTGGGGCTTTTTCGGCTATATTTTCAGGTTCGTATAGAAGAGCGGGAATCCACAAGTTCGGCACTGCTTCGTAGCGAATTTTTCGTATGCGATAGCCGTTACCTTCCAAAGTTTCATGCCATTCTACTTTTGTTTTTGCCTTCCGCCACTTTTTCGCTTCACCACAAAAAACTATGCGTTCCAAAATCTCATTTCTCAAATGTTCGGCATATTCCAACCATTTTCGGGCGGATTTGAATTTCGGGATTGAAGGTATGCGCTGGATGAGAAAGTTTTGAACTTCAAGGATGCTTTGATAGGGATTGATGAAAGTTCTGGAAAGAGAAGATTGAATGAGAGCGATAACCGAGAAAAGCAAAGAAAAAGCCAAAATGGGCAAAAGTGAATTGTCAAATCCGTTCAGGCAATCCACAAATCCCTTTAGCCAATCTACGAAATTCACCACAAAGCACCTCCTGTATCTCATGTTTTGAAAGTAGCAACTGTCTTAATGTTTAGCCTGAGATATAGATTTTGCTCATCTTTCACACCCTTGCTGATTTTTCTGCCCCTTGCATTTCTCTTTCCCTTCGCCCAACCTTACATCTTACATCCGGGCTTGATATAGCCCAATTAACTGTTTGGGCAGAAGGGAAGTTATGAAAGGGGCGTGACGAGCGTGCTACTTTTCGGTCTTTGAAAGACCTTAGGCAGTTTGGTCTGTCACACCCCCTTTTATTCTGTCTCATGAGCAAGATATAAGGGGCAGGTGAAATCCGCCCGCAAATCTTAGTCCAAAGCCCATAGCACGGTTGTTAAAAGCGTTTACTGAAAACATTTAGTAAAGAGCGAATCGGAAACGAGGGATATGCTTCTTGTGGCAGATTTTTACAATATGCTGCTAAGGGAGGAGAAAGAGGCAAAAAGATTTATAAGCAAAGGATGAACACAAAGGAATGCTTAGGGGCAAAAAGAGCAAGATGAATAGAAGTTACGCAGTTGGATGTAGAGTCAGATGAAATCTGTCTGATTTTTTGAACTCTTGCAATGTTTCTTTCAGGCAAATTGTCATCTTCCCCTACGAAACCAGTTGGGTAAGTCTTATGATTAACAATATCAGTTAAGAAGCCAAAACTTGCTCGTAAAGTCTTAGCCATTGTTCCAAAATTTTACGCTCGTCAAATTCCTTGACAGCAATTTCCCGGCTCACTTTGCCCATTCGCAACCTAAGTTGATGGTCGCAAACTAATCGCTCAATGGCATCGGCTAATGCTTGACTATTTCGGACAGGGACAAGGAAACCATTTTCACCGTGCCGAACCACCATCCTGCAACCTTCAATGTCGGTCGCAACGATGGGCAAACCTGACGCTGCTGCTTCTAAGAGGAAACGAGGTACACCTTCATGGTAGTAACTCGGCAAAACCGCAATATCAACTTTTCGCAAAAGATTTGGCATATCGTCACAGTGACCAAGCCATTTTATTAGTCCATTTTCATGCCATTGCTTGACAATTTCTTCAGACACGCACATTGGGTTACCACCATCAGGAGTGCCTGCCAACCAAAATTCCACACCGACACTTTTCCGCTTAAGCAACTTTGCAGCCTCAACAAACTCCCCCACACCTTTATCCCAAAGTAGACGAGAAGCCATCAAGACAATAGTAGCCTGTCCATCCATTGGGTCACGAAAGAAAACTCCATCAGGATGAAAGCGAGTTGTATCAACCCCACTACTGGCAATGATTGTTAGGCGTTCAGGTATGACTAAGCCCTTTTGGAGCAAGGTTTCCTTGTCGCTATCATTCTGGCAAACTGTCCAGATCTTGTTTGATTTCATCACAATTCTCATGAAGGGTAGTAAAATGGTTCTCAGCAGTTTGGCAGTTGGATGGTAGGAAAACAAAAAGCCCAAACCAGTGAAAGTGTTAATGGCTCTTAACTTCTCACTTACATTTTTGCCTACCACCAACTTCGTTGCCAAAGAGCCGTAAAGGTTGGGCTTGACCGTGAAATGGTGAACCAGATGAGGTCGCTCATGACGGTAAATTTGAGTGAGATGAAAAACAGCGATAATTTCACGAATGGGATTTAAACTTTCACGAATAACAGACCAATGAATGCATCTGAAGCCTTCTATTGCTAATTTGCTCACATATTTTCCGAACGGACACACAAACACGACATCGTAACCCTTTTCCCTCAAAGCCTTCGCTAAAGGCAACCGAAAGTTATAAAGAACCCAATCCCAATGAGCAACTAACAGAACCTTAGGCATAATCGTCAGCCTCCTCTCAGCAACTCGCCGTAAATCTCTGCTAAAACTTTCTGATGCTTTTCCATACTAAAATTCTCTTCCACACGCTGTCTCGCTCTTTCGCCCATCTCTTTAGCGAGTTCAGGATTTCTCAAAAGCCTCCTTATTGCTTCAGCCATTGCCTCAGGATTAGCGGGAGTAACAAGAAAGCCTGTTTCGCCATCTACAATGGCTTCATCACAACCATCTACTCTCGTGGCTACAACAGGTTTTTTTAGAGCCATTGCCTCAAGAATAAAGCGAGGTAAACCTTCTCCTACAGGCATAGCGTCAGGGTTATCAGTCGGGACCTGTTCTGGTTTATCAACTGTCGCTAATGCAGCAACGACCGCTCGCTGAAGCAAAGGATAGGGATTAGGAAGCCAAGGTAGAATAAAAAAGTGGTCAGGACACAAATCATGTATCAACTTCCGCACAAAATTACTGTATGTTTTGTCAACTTCTCCTCCCGCAACTACAAAGGTTGCCTCTAAACTGTTACTAAGGATTGCTGCAGCCCGAACGAGGTGGTGGATTCCTTTTCTCGGGAGTAGAGATGCTAATGACACAACTAGTGGATTGTCTTTGGGCAAAACAGACAGATCTATTTTAACTTGGCTTAATGCTTCAATTTCAGAGGTTTCTATTGCATTGTAAAGCAATCGCATTTTGTGGTGATGTTTAGGATTCACTTCTGTAGTCAAATGCTTAGCAACTAAGATAATTTTGTTTGCTAGTGTCTGAGCCATCTTCCACAATAACCCTTTTTCAACCTGTTTACCGCGTACATGAAGCAAACGAGGTATATTGAACGAACAAAGAAACCATGCTGACATAAGAATAGAGCGAGTGGAATTGCAATGAAGTAAGAGACATTTTTCTTTTTTCAAAATTTTCCACACTTGCCACGAATAAGGTAGAACTTCTTTAAGCCAGATAAAAAACTTCCTCCACACTGGCAAACCCAATAAGCGCCTCTGAAAGATGTGTAGAGAGGGAGGAGCATCACAAACGATAGTTGGAATTCTGTTCTCCCGGAATATTTGGGCACATCTCCCTTCGCCAGGCAGAATAACTAAAGCCTCGCCGCCTTCCTGTTGCCAAGCCCGTATGGTATGAAGCAAAGATTTTTGTGAACCAGTAAAGGTTTGGTATTCGGCAATAAAATAGGCTACTTTACTCATTTCTTCGTTTCCACAAATTTAACCAGTAGTATAGAAGGCAAACAATATATTCCTGCATGTATGAAACTTAATGGTTCAAGAGTAGTGAGATTAGTCAAAAAGACAATATACAAAAAATTGATAGAAAGGTTTTGTAAATTCTTCTTTCGCCACTCGTAAAGAAACCTATGGTAAAGTCCTAAAATCCAGTATCCAATTAGGACACCAGGAATGTGAAAGTTGGCATAAAGGTCGCCCAAATAACCTAAAGGCAAAGAACCTCCGCTTTGAAAAAACTGATCACGCACTAATCCGCCAGGTGTGAGGACTGGCTTCTCTTTCCATATTGCTCTTGGGATTGGCAAGGTTAATAATGCCAGCCAAGACTTCCCCCACTGAAAAGAGATATGATTTGGAAACACATAAAAGGCAATCAACTGATTATCTAACCCTCTTGTTGAAAGATCCATTTCTATCATTTGTGCTATAACTTCAGTTGTAATTGAAACATCAGGTATCTTGCCTTCAGTAATTTTACCTTTAAAAGCAGCGTAACGAATTTGAAAACTAACAAGAGCGAAGAGAAAAACTGTCCCTAATAGGAAGACTATTGCTTTTAATGATAAGCGTCTCACAAGATAGTGATAAAGCCCTGCAGCCATAATCCATACACGCACAACATATCCACGAAACCCAAACAATGCAATGGCTCCCGAGTAGATAACTAAACCAACAAGACCAATCCAATTAAAAACTCGTTCCTTTCTTTCCTTCCAGCAATAAGACATTTGCATGAGAATGACCAAAGCGAAAAGACTCAAGACGGTGAAGGGATAAAACTTGCCCTCCATCAGTTTCTGCTTACTTCTCCATCCCAAAAGCAATTCCCACATGGACTCAATGCCTGCCGTTGAAAGGATAAAGAAATATGCTCCCACTGCGATTGGCAAAGAAAACAAGAAGAGCAATTTCAAGCGATAAATTTGCCAATTCCCTGAAAATCTCGCATAGAAGCGTTGTGCAAACGACCTGACCCATCTTACATGGTGATAGTCATAAAAAGCAATCAAATAGAGACCAAAAGCCAAAATCTGAGTTCCTAACACCCAACATAGGAGATTAATGTTTTCTGAAAGAGTTGTTGGTAAACGGACATCTATGTCACCTTGAATCATCCAAGAAACAGGACGGAGTATGTTTCGCAAACCATTCCAAAACAAATATATAGGTGGTGCAAACCAATCTATGGGGTAGTGTAAGAATAAAGGTAAAACTGACATGCTCCAGGAAATGGCAAATAGAAGCGGAATCAACGAATTTGGTAATTGATTTAAAAAATGCAGTATTCCCCATAATCCCCCAAAAAAGAAATTCCATAGAATTAGATAATTACCTCTAATACTTGATTTCATCAATTTGACAATTCTACTTCTTTTTGCTTCAGTTATCATATTGTAACACCTTTTCGTAAACTTCCAACCATTTCAGTGCTAACTTCCTTAAATCAAAGCGCTCCTGAACAATCTCTTGTGCTCGCTTCCCCATAAGTTCTCTTTTTTCGGGAAAGGATAATAACTCGCAGATGGCATTCGCTATTGCTTCTGAATCCATCGGTTTTACTAATATTGCCACATCTTCTTCCCCAACTATCTCCCTAACTGCAGGGATGTCACTCGCAACTAAAGGAAGTCCCGATGCCATCGCTTCTAATAAAGCTACTCCTTGACCTTCACAGAGAGAGGGAAATGCGAATACAGATGCTCGCCAAAGATAACTTCTCACCTCGTGCGAGAATAGACGACCTAATAGCAGAACATTCTCTCTTAGCCTCTTAACTTGCAACAATTCTTCCAACTCACTCCGCAAAGGACCATCACCTATGATGACTGTCTTACATTCAGGGAATTTCTCTATGACTTTGGTCATTGCCATGATAAGATATTTATGTCCCTTCTGCGCTACTAATCTTCCAGTTGTGATGACCAATAAATCATCACGATTCCTATCTTGAGGAGGGTTCCAATCTTCTGGTAATATGCCATATGGAACAACACTCACCTTTTGACCAGTGATCCCTAATCTCTGTTGTGCTGACAGTTTCACTGCTTCAGAAAGAGCTATGAAATGACTAACCCATCGCACAGTAGTCTTGTCTAATCGCCATTGAGTAGTCAACTTTAAGGAATTAAATTGAGGTTCTAAAAGCCAAAGGGGATCGTAAAGAATATTTACAAGGTGTTCCACAACGGGCGTTCTTGTTATTCGTCCAGCAATGCGGGCAACGATGTTTGCCGGAAACAAAGCCGTGTGAATGATTACTGGACAGGTGCTTTTTATGATTCGGACTAATTTTGAAACTCCGACAACAATTTGAGTTGGAAATGGTAATCTCTGCTCTATCAACAATCGTGCTTGAAAGCCATATCGTTCAAAATCTTTTTGCAAAGTTGTTGGTGGTCTCAATGCCAAGACGAGATGTCTCCACTTATGTTGACATAGCAATGTCAAAGTGCGAAAGAGTTGAATCTCTACACCACCAATACCAAAAGAGTTAAGAATATGTAGGATTCTCATGAAACTATTCTACCTTCCAAGCAATAAAGACAAATCCAGTGGCAAAGATACTCGGGAATTTTTTGATCAATAATCGTTTTAAAGTTTTTTGTGAGTTTGACCAAGGAAAAACTTTAATGTCAGAAAATTTTTCTTCCTTCAAGAGCCTAAATAGTTTCTGATACGAGAAGAAGTGAAGATGAGTTGGATCTTCATCTAAATCTAATCCTAAAAGAAAACGAAACCGTTTCCGCCAATGATAAGAATTAGGCACAGAACCTATCAATAACCCTTCTTTTTTCAAAACCCGTCTAATTTCTCTAATTAGCATCCAAGGATAGATTACATGTTCTAAAATTTCTCCAGCAACGACGGTGTCAAAAGTAGCATCCTTAAAGGGTAAACCCTCGTTCAAATCACATTGAAGGGTAGGAATTTGCAGATTGTTTCGGCACATGATTAAAGCATTGAAGTCTATATCTATCCCACATACTTCATTACCAACAGTGTAGAAACGAGTTAAACTTCCATCACGACATCCTAAATCTAAAACCCTCTTACCCTTACCCACAAAGCCTGTGATTAAATTAGCCCTAATCTTTCCCCCAAAAACGAATTCATACCTTTCTCTGGTCTGATGGTGCTCCCGATAAACGGTTTCAATAAGGCGTGACATTGTGCTCACTCCTAAGGTAAAAAGTATAAGCGAAAGTGATACCAAAGAGAAAAATAGAAATGTAGTAAATGAAAACAGAAAAAGCAACTCCATTCATACCCCATAAAGCAGCACTAATAAACATTGTTATCATACCTATAACAATAGCGACACTTTGTAACTTAAACCAAAAACTGACCTTACCTATTGAAAGAAAGAAAGGTCGTAACCAAAAGAAAACTAAACGGAGAGTGAATGCTGCCCATAACCAGATCAATGGATAAATTGCCCCGAAAAACTTTTGTCCTATCAAAAATGTGAGAATACTTATAACAAAAATAACTGCTGAGAAAATAATTGGACCTGTTGCTAATCCCAAAAACACTAACTGTCTCAATTGTCGGAAAAATTGAATTTTGTCCTCAATCCATTTATTAACCAAGCGAGGATAACTAACTTGTTGAAGAGCATCAACAAAGTAGATAAGACTGCCAGCCAAAGTTTTTGCAATTTTATAAAGTCCGACCTCTGAAGGTGTCCGAAAGTATCCAAGCAGTGTAACATCTAATTGTTGCATTGGTAAAGCTACAATTAGAGTCGCACTTGTGAATAAGTAGAATTGGAAGATTTCTTTTATTCGCCTCCTTAGAACAACAAAGGGACGAATTTGTTTGAATTTTCCCCATTCTCTCCTAACCTGTTGATAAGCCCGACATGAAATAAATGCTGATTGCATTGTTACACCTAAAATTGTTCCAATCACCACTCCCGCAACTCCCCAAAAGTAAGTTAGGAAAAGGACAGAAAAAAGTTGGATGCTACGGCAAATTAAATTTGTCCAAGCCAAGAATGAGAATTTATTGAAGGTAACGAGGATAGCATAGGAAGTGTTATAGAGTCCTCTGGGAAAGAGAGCGAGAGCATATAAAGTCATCAAAGGTGCAATGGAAGGTTGCTTGAAAAGGCTTTTAGCCGCCCATGAAGCGGTTACCAAGATGATAACAAATGCAACAATACTAATGCATATATCAATAGTGTAACTAACCTTGCAAACTGCCATTGCTTCTTGAGAGCATTTAGAAGTGCGGAACTCGGAAAGAAATTTTGTTGTGCCCTCAATTGTTCGCACATCCAAGATGGAATAGACCAATTGGGGGTAATTCATGACAAGAGCAATGAGTCCATATTGTTCAGGACCTAACCATCGGGCGATGATGATTGTCTGGACAATTCCTAAAATTGCTGTTGTAATATTAGAAAAGGTTAATAGAGAAACATTATGAAAAAAAACGCTAAATAAAATTTTTTTGCTTTTACTGACTATCTGAACTAAATCATTATTCTGCATTACTTTTAAATTCATTGTTTCTCCCCAATCCAGTAATGAGCAGCAGCAACCATCCCAATGAGAGGATTATCCTGAAGTTTCACCAGTTCGTCCAAATATTTAAGCCAAAAAGTCAGTAACCCACCTATAAACCAACCTAAGTTATATCTGAAACCTTTCCGTCCTTGACTGAATATGATGGCAAAATAGTTTCGTAAAACGACACTGATAGCACTACTTCCTCCCATCACTACTCCTGATCGCAGAGGTTTAAAATAATCCCGACACAAAATATCTAATCCTGAAGGAGTAAAGCGCCAATAGTCAACCTTATCATGAATTGGGTAAATCAATGGAACTTCCACATAAATTCTTCCTTTCGGCTTCAAAACACGCTTAACCTCTATAAGCACTTTTTCAGGATGGCGAACATGCTCTAAAACCTCTTGGACAACAACCCGATCAAAAGAATTTGTCTTGAAGGGGAGTGCATGAGCATCGCCAACGACATCAACAAGTGGATAAAAAATAATGTCAAAACTGATTGTTCTTTCAGATAATTTACGATTACCAGAACCTAAATCTAAGATCAAAAATGAACTTGATGTTTCATGAATTAAGAACCAATGCAAAGTTTTATGATAATGGATTATATTCGTTTGAAGTTCCCAATCATAGTAGAAGCGAGTGGGACGAAAAACAGGATGTTTCAAAAATCGTTTTAATAAGTCTAAAATAAAGAATGTTTTTTTCTTGCAAGAACCAATATACATAGCATTAAAGCGTTGAACTAAGTCATATATCTGATGTTAAAATTGTTTGAATGACTTACCCTATAAATCCTATAGGTAAGTCGTTGAACTCCCTATCCCAATTTGAACTAATCAGAACCCATTGAGCATTCATCAATTGAGAAATCGGCTTATTGCTGAACGCAACTCTAACCCAAGATAATACAACATCTCTGGAGGCACCAATCATCTATTTTTTGCCACTACACGATAAGCATTGACGAAACTGACTGGACGATTTTGTCGGCGTGTGAAGTAGCCATCCAGCGCATAACACACAGATTCTATTGCTCTCTCTAAAAGACCGAGACGCAAGCGTTTCAGGAATTCAATAATTGCTAAACCAAGCACAGTAAAAACCCACTGCGGGCTATCAAAATGCATGATTTGAAACTTTTTTCAAGATTTCTTCTGTTTGAGTGACCATTTGATGATGACTGAACTGTTTGAGGGCAAAAGTTTGTCCTGCCGATGCAAGGCGGCTTCGTTCGTCAGGATCAGCAATCAAGCGACTAAGGGCAGAAGCGATGGCTTTCGGCTCTGGGGGAATAAGCAGCCCGGTGGCATTATCTTGCACAACTTCCACTGTCCCTCCAACAGGGGCAGCAATAACAGGTAGATTTAACAGCATCGCTTCCACAACGATATGAGGTAATCCCTCATAAGTGGATGCCAACACGAAAACATCGTGGTGACTCATTAAACCGTGAAGGGCAGGCGCTGTCAGTGCACCTGTGAACCAAACCCGCTCTGCAATGCCTAATCGCTGGGCTAATGCCTCCCATTCAGTGCGACATGGTCCGTCACCAACAACAGTTAAAGTGCACCCTGGTATCATGGCAATTGCTTGAATGACTTTATCAACTCCCTTCCAAGGCACTAACCTTCCAACTGTTATTACCCTCAGTTGTCCATTGCGGAAAGATTGTGGTAATTCTGGCGCTTTGGTTGGGTCTGGTGAAACTTCCACAGCGTTGTAAATGACAACACAGCGTTCTTCTGGCACGCCCCAGTTAACAACGATGAGCCTAAGGTATCGGCTTGGCACGATAACTTTTTGGGCTTGTCGGACATACCATGACCTAATGCGCCTGAAAAATTCAGCCTGCCATGATTGACGCTTGCGTTGGAAATCTTCAAAACTGTCTTGCGTCCAGCCTTTGCGGACGCTTCGTTCCCATGCTTCATCTCCAACGATTTTCATGACCAAAGGTTTTCGCAAAAACTTGTTGGCAAGTGCCGTTTCAAAGTAAATGCCGTTAGCGTAAATGACATCAACGATGCGACCATAACGCAGTATCTTAGCCACATAATTTGTCAATCGTCGCCAGATTTTCTGGCGGCGGTTCATCCGAATGACAGGAGATGGATGAATGCTGTCATCCCAATTCATATGCTCGGGTTCGCTGGTAGTCAACACAGTAACTTGATGACCTCGTTCTACTAAAGTCTTAGCAATAGTAGGAACATAAGTTGCTGGTCCGCCGATATCAGGTGGTAAAATACCTGTTGTGATTAAAATTCTCATCATTATGTCAACTTATTATCAAATTTGATGCCAATGCGTTGCACTTTTATCTGATGGTTTTCAGTTTCCCTAAAGACCAATCAAACAAAGGTTCAATTGTTCACTTGAGAAGTTCATAATTCAACTCACTGTAGGCACTAAATGCCTCATTTATTTTGCCACATTGGCTTTCAGTTTATAGTATGCTGCACAACAAATTGCAAAAAGAGCAGGTAGACTAT
>JANXCD010000032.1:0-14926 GCA_025060305.1 Armatimonadota bacterium
AGTGAATTCGTTCACTTTTTCGCCACTAAGCCAAAAATGAAAAAGGTCAGGCATCATCAGCAAAGTCTTGGCGATTTTCAACTGAGGCGACTTTTGAACCACCATTGACAGCAACTGGTAGAGAGTGTTCAAGCGCATGAATTGAATTCCGGTGCGCATGTAAATTTCGCTCTTTGGGACTTTTTGAAAAGCCAAATCAAACATGCCTTCAGTTCGTCTGTCTCGGTAATGGTAGGGATTGCCAACGAGTTCATCGCTCTCGTCAAGCAAAGCGTAGTCAACGCCCCAAGTGTCAACTCCGATGGAGACGACATGGCTGCCGAATTTTTGAACAGCAAGTGCCAAGCCGTTTTTGACTTCAGTCCAAAGTCTAAGGACATCCCAATAAATGTGCTCTCCTATTCGGACAGGACCGTTTGCGAAACGATGCAATTCTTCAAGTTCAAATTTGCCATCAGCCAACTTACCAGCGAGCACCCTTCCGCTTTCAGCCCCTAAGTCAACAGCGACAAAAATCACTCTTTCCATTCCAAAGCCACCTCCTAACGAAAGCGGATTAAATCTGTTTGCAAATCTTTTTTGAGTATAGAGCGTTTGAATAAAGAGCGTGCCCGAAAAATCTTCGCAAATTCAGGCAGATTTCATTTGCCTTGAATTCAAATACTATTGCAATCAGTATGAACTTAACATGAGCGAAAGAAAAAACGCCCCAGTAAGGAACTGGGGCGTTCGGGGTCTCAAATTTTTAAGGCAGTCTTAGAAACTGGCGCTGGTAGAAATGCCAACAAACTGTTGCTCAACACCAGTTCCACCTGCCGACTTATTACCGTAAACGATGTCCAGCGGGAACCTGCCAATCTTGAAGCCACGATAGGAAACAGTGAAGATATCACCAAAGTCAACACCTGCCGCAGTGTCGCCAGTGAACCAACGCAAGGAGATAGGATTTTTGGTGAAGAGTCTCAAGTTAGCACGGATGTCAAGCACTTTATCTGATAAGAAATGAGCAACTGGAGGAGGACCAGGGTTAACAACACCAGCGCCCAAAGCAACTGGTCGCAAGAACAACTGTTCAGTGGCTGTGATGAAGAAAGGATTGATGATGCTAACTGCATGTCCAGCGAAGGTTGCACTGGTGTCAGCATAACTTAGAGCAACATCAAACCGGTCTGTTTTCAAGACATCAAGGTCAACGAAGTATGCATTACCACGGGCACGAGCACCTGCTGGATCACGAAGGCTGCGAACCCATTCAATGCGGACTTCAGGCAGGATGTTACCACCAAGCAGTCTGAGCGTAGCATCTGCGCCATAGGCTCTGTAGTTTCGCGCACCAGTAAATAACCCATTAAATCCAACCTTAAGCCTTTCACCACCGAGAAGGCTGCGGCTAATGCGAATACCAAACATTCCATCAGTGGGACCAACATAGTAATCAGTAAATGCAACACCAGTGGGAATATCAGCAGCGACGAATGTCCAGTCAAGACCAAACCTTCTGGCATCAAGCCGAATGCCATCAACGCCAGCGAAATTGGTGTCAAGCAAGAGACCTTGACCGAACTTAACTCGCTGGCGACCAATGGTTGCAGGAACCTCGCCAAGGAGGAACAAATCAAGTTTGCCCTGCAAGTAAAGGTCAGTAACTTCAAGCGTATCAGTTTCACGACCAACAGCGGCAGCAGCAGCACCAGAAACCCAGATGAGATTCAAATATGCTTTCCAATTCTCGTCAAGTTGCCTCTCGGTTGAAATATCGGCACGCAGATAGTGTGAACGGTCACTCCAGTCCAACTCATCTCGGGTGCGACTGCGAGTGCTATCAATGTCATAAGCCCACTTGAGATTGATGTTGATGGGAAGTGCTTCTGCCTTTGGTTTCTCTTCAAGCTCCTTGACACGAGCCTCAAGTTCGTCAACACGAGCGCCGAGTCGTTCCAAATCAGCACGAAACTCCTTCAAAAGGTCTCGGACAATGGCACGAACTTTTTCGGCATCCACAGCGGGCGGACCAGCAGGACCTTGCGGACCAGCAGGACCTTGCGGACCAGCAGGACCTTGCGGACCAGCAGGACCGGGGGGACCAGGAGGACCAGGAGGACCAGCAGGACCGGCGGGACCAGCAGGACCAGCAGGACCAGCAGGACCAGCAGGACCAGCAGGACCACGAAGCAGTTCACGAATTTCGGGCTTTGTTCGGATGGCTTCAAGCAACCGATAGACAGCAATTGCAAACTCGTAACGAGTCATTGGTTGCTTACCTTTGAAGGTGCCATCCGGGTAGCCCTCAATGATACCAAGTCGTGAAAGTTCACGGACGGCATCGTAAGCCCAATGGGTAATGGGAACATCTTTGGTCACTTCTTGCGCTGCAGCGGGCTTAGTGCTCAACATGCTCAGCGCAAGGGCAGAACTTGCGAGGAAGTGTAACCACACAACCTTCCTCATTTTGACAACCCCTCCTTGCTCTGCCGCATGATGCGGCTGGTTTTTACTTTCAAACACCACCTTAACAAACTTAGGTGGTGTTTTGTTTGCCGTTTCGTTAGACTTTTCAAGGTTTGAAAAGTTTCGTTGTCAATGATTGCGCTGTTAAGGGATTTCAATTCGGAAAAGTTTGATAGCATTTTGAGTTGTCGCATCGGCAATCTTTGTTATTGAAACTCCTTTTAACTCTGCAATAGCACTTGCCACACGAACAAGATAAGCGGGTTCGTTTCGTTTACCACGATATGGGACAGGCGCAAGATAAGGGGCATCGGTTTCAATTAGAAGTTTATCAATGGGGACTTTCTCTGCTACTTCCTTAATATTTTCTGCCTTGCTCTCAAAAGTCACTATACCTGCGATGCCAATGTAAAATCCCAACTCAAGCCATTTCTTTGCTTCGTCCCAAGTTCCAGTAAAGCAATGGGCGACACCGATGACAGTTTTTCCAAAGTTGCGGATGACATTAATGGCTTCAGAATGAGCCTCTCTGATGTGAAGGACAAGAGGCAAACCTAACTCATAAGCGAGTTCCAATTGCTCTTCAAAAGCACGGATTTGGCATTCTTTGGGCGAGAAACCGTAATGGAAATCAAGTCCAGTTTCGCCAATAGCCACGACAAAAGGATGATTTGCCAGTTGACGAATTCTCCTTGCGACTTCTGCTCCCTGCTCTTTGGCATTATGAGGGTGGATAGCGATGGAGGCGAAAAGTTTTGGTAAGTTTTCACCTTCAACTTCATTGCATTGCTTAACAGCCATTTCGCTTGATGGGATGTCATAGCCAATGTTTATCACTGCAGCGATTTCAACTTCTTTGGCTTTTTCTAACACCTTTCGCCAATCGTAGGCGAATTTTGGATGATTCAAATGAGCGTGGCTGTCAACAAACATTTTCAAATCACCCCTAGACTACCTTGACAGAAGGTCTTCGTAACCTCTCAATTAGGCGTGGGATGTAAGGTGAGATAGCCCAAACTAAGAGAGCCAAAAACAAAACCGCTAAACCAACGAGCCACCAAATCATGCCGACAGAAACAATTCTGATTTCCGCTTTTGATAGGGGGTCTAAAGTCAACTCAGCCATGTTGCCTTCAACAAAAGTAACATCGGATTGTTCTGGAATGATGCGACCTGGCATGTAAATTCTCGCTGTCAATTTGCGTTCAGCAACCAAAAACTGCTCATCTTTCGTTTGAAAAATCTCGTTGGGTTTGTATTGAATTCTCAACTCATAAGTCGCTTTGAACCATCTGTTTCGGCGACGGAAATCAACAGTTAAGCCTGGCATTGGATTTGCTTTCGGTTGTGGTTTGTAAGTTAACCGAGTTTTGAGAATGTTCATTTCGCCTTTTCTTTCAACGATAGTTTGCCAATTGCGACCCAAATAATTTTGTGCTGCTGCTTTCAAAACATCTGCTGCACGCTGGGACACAACTGCAGTAAAAGTTTGAGTGATTTTCCCACGACTGTTAACTTTCAATTCAACTTCAACACAACCAGTCAGTAGAAGGGGCAATAACAAAAGTGCAAGGGATGCTTTGCGAATCATCCTCAAACCACTCCCTTTGGCAGTGATAATCCTCATTTACAGTTTTTGGTGAGAACTCAAGACTTAATAGGACTTGCGCAGTTGGGATCAGTTCATAAATGGGATGAGCCGTATAGGCTCTAATGGCATCACGAATAATCATCTTGCCATCTGGGAAGGGCTTTTTGCTTTCTGGATAATATCTTGCTGCTTCCGTGCAGGTAAAGGTTCTTGGTGAAGGTATAAGGAAGTAGATGTAGTCAAGATCGTTACATTTTGTTGGGTTCATGCTTTATCGCCCCCTCTTGACGCAGATTTTTTTCTGTCATTATAGTGGCAAAGGAGTTAGCAGGCAACTGCATAACTCGGAGAAAAAGTGAGAAAAGGGAGAAGACTTTCAAAACGAAAGGACAAAGTGTGGCGAGATGGCGATAGAGTTTGTATTGGCAAACAAAGGGGTTCTTTGAGAAAGACTTTCTGTCAGAAAGACAAGAGTAAAGGGTTGCCAAAAAGGGAATTTGGTGGCAAATGGGACAACGGTAACGACTAAGTTAATGAGAATTTCTGTCGGCGAGGCATCACAATCAACCTCCTTTTTCGTTGAAGTTTTAATGGGTTTCTGCGACCTGTTTCCATTGAGAGATGGCTGATTTTATTGGCAAATTAGGGCTATGCAAAACTATAGTCAAATATCCGTGCAAACATGTGGCAAAATTATCTTGCTCAAAAAGTTGAGCGATGGAGTGATAAAGATGGAGATCGGCGTTGCCATCGGTCGCATAGAAGCAAGCACCTTAGAGGAAGATTTGAAGGCTTGGAGACAAGCAGGCATTGCTGCTATTGAATGCGATTACCCATCTCTGTTGGAACATCCCCTACGCATCCTTGAAATTTGGTCACAAATGTTTCGTGATGCTGAAATCCGCTTTTGGTCGGTTCACGCCCCCTTTGGTGGTCAAAACAATTTGGCTCATCCCGAAGGAAGGACAAGAAGAAGAGCAGTTGAATTTCATAAGTTCGTCATAGAAAGAGCAAAAATATTAGGAGCAAGTTGCCTCATAGTTCACCCATCAGGAGCACCGAGAACCGAAGTTGAAAGAGCAAAGGCTTGGGATTGGCTGCGTGAGAGTCTTGACGAACTTTTGCCTTTCGCAGAGGAGATGGGCATCATGTTAGCAGTAGAAAATATGCTACCTGATGCTGCCATAGGTTCTGACCCTGCTGAGTTGAGTGGTTTTTTGGTTTCCTATTTTTCGCCTCATCTGAGGCTTTGCTTTGATACAGGTCATGCCCATATTGCTGGTAACGCTTACCTTTGGCTTGAAAGTGTCGCTCATTCAGTTGGCACATATCACATCGCCGATAACGACAAATTGCGAGACTTGCACTTGCCTCCAGGTTACGGGACGGTGCCTTGGGATTTGCTTTCGCCAATCTTGCAGCAATTTGATTTTCCCCTCATAATTGAAGCACATTTATGGCAAAATTCATCGTGGATGCAATTTCGCATGGAGACAGAAGCAGTTTTGAAGGGTAATGTCGTAACAGTTGAAGTCAATGGGCGGAAGGCTATAGCGAGGTGTTTTAGGTGCGGTCGGTTAATGATTCGTGATGATAGTGGTGAAATTCTCTGCGGTTGCGAGTGATAGTTTGTTCAGCCTTCTGTTAATTTCTCTTGTGAAAACTCAATTTCAGGTGGTGAAAAACAATGAGAGAAAGAATAGTTGTTGACGAAACTCTTCGTGAACTTGAAGAGCGAAACCGTCAATTGAACGCAGTTTTCCGCATTGCTTCCGCTCTTTATAGTTCTACAAAGGAGGGTTTAACTCACACTCGCCTTGACAACTTGCTTCAAGATGTTCTTCATATCGCTTTGGATGTAGTTGGCGCTGATGCTGGCACTCTTTACCTACACAATCCTGAAAAGGACACTCTTGTTTTCCGATATGTCGTTGGTGAAAAGGCTAATGAATTGATGGGTTTGGAAATCCCTTCCAACAGAGGGATTGCTGGTGAAGTTTTCCATACAGGTCAGCCCAAAATTACTGAAGATGTCACAAGGGCTAAAAGTCACCTGAAGGATGTTGACCAGAAAACTGGCTACCAAACCCGAAATATGGTAACTGTCCCTTTGATGGATATTGAAGGTAGACCCATCGGAGTCATTCAAGCCCTCAACAAAAGAGATGGAAACTTTGACGAGTTTGACATGGAGACTTTGAGCATAGTAGCAACTTTGGCTGGAACTGCCATTGAGACCGTCCGAATACAAGAAGAAAGGCGATTGGCAATCATAGCAAGGCTTTTGGGACACATCAGCCACGACATCAAAAACATGCTTACTCCCATCATGACTACGGCTCAGACTTTGGATGTTTTCTACCAGAGTTGCAAGGAAAGGCTTCAAGAAATTCAGCCTTCAGTTGAACAGGAGACTTGGCAGCAAATAAGTGAAGCCTTAAGTGAATTTGACGAATTTTTTACTGAAGCGATCCAGATGATAGAAGAAGGCTCATCCCAAATTCAAGAGCGAGTGAGGGAACTTTCGGACGCTGTTAAAGGCGTTATCGCTGAGCCGAAGTTTGAACCAACAGACATTACAGAAGTCGCTGAAAAAGTCCTGAGAGCACTTAAACCTGTGGCTCAAAAGCAAGGCGTTGAATTGCGTTTGGAGCGCATAGGAGAAGTTCCCAAAGTTTTGCTTGACCCTAAGCGAATGTATAATGCCCTTTACAACCTCGTCAACAACGCAATCCCAGAGACTCCTTCAGGTGGCTCTGTGACCGTTCGGGTATACATCAATCCTGAAGGCGAATTCCCTGATGGCAATTATTTGGGCATTGAAGTCGCTGATACAGGCAAAGGCATCCCTGAAGAAGTCCGAAAGTTACTTTTCACTGACAAAGCAGTTTCAACTAAGCCAGGCGGGACAGGACTTGGGACAAGAATTGTCAAAAACATCATTGATGCTCATGGGGGCAAGATTTGGGTTGAAAGTGAAGTGGGTAAAGGTTCAACTTTCTTCATCAGGCTACCTTTGAGATTGGAAGAAAAAAGCAAAAACTCAAACGAAAACTAAAGAGCCATGCCTGCTGGAACTACAATGATGCCTTTCTCTGTGACAGTAAACCTTTTTTTGTCTTTTTCCAAATCAATGCCTATTTGCTCTCCTTCAGGAATGACAACATCTTCGTCAACGATGACATTTTCCAAGTGGCTTCCCGAGCCAATTTGAACTTTGTGCAGCAAAACACAGTTGCGGATATAAACTTTTTCAGCTATTTGAACTCCAGGCGATAAAACTGAATTTTCCAAGATTGAACCCTTTCCGATAATGCATCCAGGCGAAATTAAACAACATTTGATAGAAGCATCCCCTTCCAAAATTGCTGGTGGGAAAGGAGGTAAGTAAGTTCGGATAGCCCAACTGTCATCATAGAGAGGAAAAGATGGGTTTGGACTAACCAAATCCATATGGGCGTTAAAATAACTGTCAATGGTTCCGATGTCTTGCCAATAGTGAAACAAGGGTGGAAGTTCCTTGTGAATGTTGAAAGCAAAGACTTTTGAGCCTTGTTGAACCAGACTTGGTATAACATTTTTGCCGAAGTCGTGATCACTATCTCTTCGCTTGGCATCTTGAATGACAGCCTTTACCAAAACATCAGTTTTGAACAAATAAATCCCCATTGAAATGAGGGCATGGAAGGGATCGTCAGGAAGAGGCTTAGGTTGTAGCGGTTTCTCCTCAAAGCCGATGATACGGTCATCCCTGTCAACTTCCATCACGCCAAATCGCTTTGCCTCTCCGATGGGAACTGTTGTGCAAGCAATGGTGACTTCTGCATCTTTAGCCAAATGAAAACTTAGCATTGCTCGGTAATCCATTCGGTAAACATGGTCACCAGCGAGAATTAGGACGAATTGAGGTCGCTCATGGGAAAGCAAATCAATGTTTTGGAAAACAGCATCGGCAGTGCCACGATACCATTCTCTGACTAACCTTTGTTGAGGTGGGACAGTGGTAAGAAATTCGTTCAACTCAGTGCGGAAAAGAGAACTCCAACCAAGCCAGATATGTCGGTCTAAAGGTAAAGATTTGTGCTGGGTCAAAATGAAGATCCTTCGGATGCCTGAGTGAAGACAGTTTGAAAGGGTGAAGTCAATAATACGGTAAATGCCACCGAAGGGGACTGCTGGTTTGGCTTTAATTTTTGTCAAGGGATATAATCGCTCGCCGACACCACCAGCCAAAATCATTGCCAGTGTCTTATCAATCATTTTATCAATCGTTGCGTTTCCTTTCATGGCTATCTGAGCCACCCTTCTCGCTTGCGCTTTAAGAGTTCTTCAACAGCCTCAATTAAATTTCCTGCATCAGGCGATTTGATAATGAATAAATCAGCCAGCCAACTGATGAAATTCTCACGGTAACTGCCATAGGCAGTGTGGATGATAACTGGCGTCCCAGGGTGCATTTCGTGGATGCGAGGCAAAAGTTCCATACCAGTCATGCCGGGCATGTTGATGTCCAAAATGATGAGGTCAACCTCTTCACGGTTGAGGATTTCCTGAGCCTCGTTTGAATTACTCGCCTCCACTGTTTCGTAACCAGCTGCGTTCAACTCCTCGCAATAAAGTTGTCGCTGATTATCATTGTCCTCAACGACCAAAATTCTCGCCTTTACCATCTCGGCTCGCCTCCTAAAATAACCAAGACTCACGCAATTAGTTTTACTTTTTAGGGGCAGACGACAATCTACCCGAAAAAAACTATCGCATTAACACAATCAGCACTGATTCCTACAGCCACAAAATCAAGATGTAACATGAACAACTGAGTACCGACAAATTCTTGAGCGAAGAGTGAAGTCAAAAAGCCACTTCTCCCAATTTGTCCTGATTGAGACTTTTGTCAATCGGCAAAAGTCCCTATTGTTTGGCTTTCGGCAAAGAAATGATGAAAGTTGTCCCTTCACCGAAGACGCTTGAAACTTCAATTTGACCTCTGTGTTCATCAATGATTTTCTTGCAAATTGCTAATCCTAAACCTGAGCCGTTGCTTTTTGTAGTGTGGAAAGGCTTGAAGATTTTAGGCAGTTCTTCTGGCTTGATCCCTACACCAGTATCTTCAACGCTTATTTTTGCAAATTCACCTTCGCTCCAAACCTTAGTTGTCAAGGTTCCCCCTTCTGGCATCGCTTCAACAGCGTTCCGCCACAAGTTTAACAACACTCTCTCCATCTGCAATTCATCAATCATAACGATTAACGATTCTTTAGTCACTTCAACCTGCATGTCAACCCCTGCTGCTTCAATACTTGGTTTTTGAATTTCAGCCAACCTTAGGATGAATTCGTTGAGATTGACTTTGTTCAAAATTGGTTGTTTGGGGGTAGCAAAATCAAGAATATCACGAAGTTGTCTCTCAAGTTTTTCAACTTCTTCAACTATAATTTGGATGTTCCTATTAACTCTTTGAGTATCGTGTGGGAATCTTTGCAATTGTCTGGCGTAACCGCCAATAGTTACCAAAGGTGACCTTAAATCATGGGCTATTTTCGTTGCCAGTTCGCCAATAGTAGCCAATCGCTCAGAATGGATAAGCCTCTCCCTCATCTCTTGCTCTCGCTCAAGGGATTCCTTCAGTTCGGTTATGAGTTGGGCATTGCGCAATGCTACACTTGCAGAGGCAGCAAATAACCTCAATAGCCTTTCAGATTCATCGGTTATTGAATGACGACTAAAAGCGTTGTCGGCAATTATGACGCCAAGGGCTTCCTCTTGGACAACCAAAGGAACACATATCGCTTCCGAGTTGCCAAGCAAAGAACGCAAAGGTTCAGGTAAGCGAGGCTCAGCCGATGGGTTGGGAATTCTAAAGGGCTCATGACGGGACAAACAAAGAGCAAGTAAATTTTTGCCATCTAAAGGAACAGTTAAATCACGAACATATTCCATTAATGGTGTTCTGTTGATTTCCTCGTCCCCTGGATACTCCCTGATAAAATCCCAAAGGTTTTTTCTTTCTGCTGCTAACCTTGCCCAAGTGGCGTAAGCCTCTTCAGTAGTCAAAGGTCCGACAGCCATAGCAGTTTTGAGACTTTTCGCTGTTTTGTCGACTAAAAGCAAAATTGCTCTGTTGAAACCCAAACCAGGTCCAGCAGTAGCAGCCGTCAAAATTGCATGAAGCAATCGTTTAATTTCATAAGTGCTTTCCATCGCTTGAGCAATTGCCATTATTGTCTCCAACTGGTAAATCCTGCGAACCCTCAAGGAAGCATCACGAATATGTAACATCACTCTTTTTTGCTGATCACTGCTAATAGGTATGATGCGAATGTCAAGCCAGATATTGCCGTAGGGGACTTCAGGGAAAAAGAAATCCTGAAGGCTTTGAACTGCCGTTGAAAGGGCTTTGCCCAATGAGATTGATTGGTGCGAAAAGATACTTTGCTCCAGTTCAGGAGGTATAACTTCTCTCCAGTGCTTACCTATCAGTTCTTCTTTACTTGATCGGCAAATCTCTCGGCAAAATCGTTCGTTAGACACGATAATTTGACCTTCTTCGTCCAACAAAGCAACAGCATAAGGTAGATGCTCAACGATCTGTTCATTCAGTTCCTGAAGCATTCGGACACGGTTGAAGTGAGATATGGCTTCAAGGGCATGGGCTACTTGGTCAGCGATAGCCTGAGCCATTTGTAAATCTTGCTCATCAAAAGCGTTCTTTCGGTCTGATTGCAAATCCAAAGCACCAGCATTTTCGCCGTGAATTTTGATGGGGACGACCAGTTCCGACTTTGTTACTTTTTCTTCAGGAGTGGCTTGGAAGTAGTCAGGATGCTTTGTCACATCGTTGACAATGAGGGGTTTACCTGTTCGGACAGCCAATCCCAGTAAACCTACATTGACCGATTGACGATAATTAGGTGACCAAGCATTTTTGTATGCACCTTCGCAAGCCTTCAAAACTAATTCCTGTTTGCTTTTGTCATAAGCGAAAATAGCAACATTGTAGAGCGGAACATGTTCTTTCAAAACCTGCAAAGACTCTACTGCTGCTTGATAGATAGAATCTTCGTTTTCCGCTTCAAGAGCCTTAGCAGCAATTTGAGACAATACATCCATTTGTGCGGCCCTTCTTGTCTCCCTATGTAGAGATTCAGCAAGTTCTTTCGTTCTTTCTTTAACAACGATTTCAAGGCGTTGCTGCAATCTTTGCTGTTCAGTTATATCACGGGCAATGCAGATGGCATGTTCAATTCCTCCCAAATTCATGGTTGTAGCATTTATGTCAACAACAATTGTTAAACTATCCTTTCTCTTTAAACCAATTCCAACTCTTCTTACTTGTCCCTTTTCTCTCAATTCTTGCAAAGCATCTCGGTATTTTCCCATCTCCTCCAAAGGGGCAAGGCTAATTGCCGACATCCCTTGTAGTTCCTCAAGAGAATAGCCAGTTAACTTAGAAGCAGCAGGATTGACTTCAACGATTGTGCCAATATCGTCCATGCGAATGAGGAAGAAAGCATCTGAGGCTTGCTCAAAGAGGGTGTAATATTTTCGCTGGGTCAAGTCTAAAGCGACTTTAGCCTTAGTTTGCTTTCTCGTAGTCAGCCTCAAAATCCCTTCTTCCCAAACAGTGTCAACTCTTTCGTAAGCATCAGCGACATCATTAAGCAAAATTGCTAAAGTCCTAATGATATGGCGCCTAAGCCTCAGGAAAACTTCAAGGGATTGCTCCAAAGGCAAGTTCAGTTGGTCAGCGAGAAACCTAAGAATCCTCAAGTTCGCTATGGCTGCTTCTCTCCAATTGGGCTTTGTCAAACTGTCCAGCAGAGACGAAACAGCATTTATTGTCACTTCTTCCAAGGACATTGATGGCAACGGATTGATTCCTCTGTCTTGCAATTCTTGAAACCACTGACTGACCGCATGTTTCGCCATTTCTTCAAGGTTAACTTTTTCACTTGTCATCTGACTTCACCAGTCCTTTCTTCTTGTTGCAATTGTTCCAATGTTTCCTTCAAAACTTCCGCTACTGCTTCTGGCGACACTGGGTTAATGTAAAATCCTGTGCCCCATTCAAATCCTGCCACCCTTGTAAGGCGTGGGAGTAATTCCCAATGCCAATGATAATCGTAGGGCAAAGTGCCCCAAAAATCAGGTCGCCCTGGTCTTGGGACTGGATTTGGGGCATTATGGAGGACGAGATTGTATGCATGTTGCCCCAATAACTTTTTCAAAGCCGACAAAACCCTTTTCATCACTGTAGCCAAATCAATCAAAACTTCTTCGCTCATCTGAGCAAAATCGTGGCTGTGTTTTTGAGGGAAGAAGTGAAGTTCGTAAGGGAAGCGGGCAGCGAAAGGCGAAAGGACAATCACATGCTCACTTTCCAACACTACTCTCCTCCTCAACTCTTTCTCCTGAAAAATCAAATCGCAGAAGATACACCTTTCTTTTTCCAAAAAGTATTTTCGTGCCGAATTCAGTTTCTCTTTAGCTAATTGAGGAACGATTGGGAGTGCGATAATTTGCGAGTGAGGATGTGACAGTGATGCTCCCGCTTGAACACCAAAATTGCGAAAGACTAAAAGGTAACGAAATCGGATGTCTTCACTTAGCGCTTTAAGTCTCGCTTGATAAGACTGAAAAACTCTGCTCAATTGCTCAATAGTCATAGTGTCCCAATCGGCATTGTGCTCTGGGGTTTCAATAACGACTTCGTGAGCACCAATTCCATTCATCATGTCAAGTAGTCCTATTCCTCGCCTGTTCAAATCTCCGTTCAGACTGAGTGCTGGAAACTTGTTAGGCACAACTCTAACTGACCATCCTGGCGTGTTTGGCTTTGAACCATCCAGACGGATAGCAAAGACTTCTGGTGGTGTCCTGTCTTCATTGTTAGGACATAAAGGACAGGCTTTAGGGTTGACATCAATGACTGTAGTTTCAGCCTTGAAATCCGAAGGTCTTTGCCCACGCTCAGCTGCTATGATAACCCATCTTTGGATAATTGGGTCTTTACGAAGTTCTGGCATGACCTTCACTCCTTGTGAATTTATAGGCATATAAATTATCGCACCTCAACCCCAAAAGCAAGTTCTCAACAACTTTGCCTTTTGGATTTTAAACTGAAGCCACTTCGTGTTAAACTTTTCCTTAGCACTCTTTTTTGCATCAACTCTTCCTAATTCCAAAAAGTATGCAAGGAGGCAATGTTATGGGTTTTGTCCACGAAATCGTTATTGAAACTTCTGATCAAGAACAAATCTTAGACATAACTGACAATTTGCAGGAACTGATAAAGGGCTTAGGAATCAAAAACGGTTTCGTTTGTGTTTATGTCCCTCACACTTCCGCTGCTGTGAGCATCCATAGGAAAGTTGATGTTGAGGACAGACCAAAGTTAGGAGAGATGTTGGAGCGCATCAACCCAGATAACAAATCACCACAATACACGAAAGCAGCCCTCGTCGCTCCAACGGAGGTGCTCATAGTCAAGGATAGTAAATTGGTCATGGACCAAGATCAACGAGTCTATTTTTACGAATTTGACGGACCTAAACAAAGGAAAGTCGTTGTGTATGTTACAGAGTGAGGCAATGACTTGGTCTGCTCTATACTTCAAAAAGCGAGATCAAGCCTTGTGGCTTGCTGGATTTTTAGGTTTGTCGGTATCCTAACACTTTTAAGCGTCAACAAAGTTTGCAGTAAAGAGCCAGTCATTTAATGCCGTCCTTTTTGCCAAATTTTGTATTTTTCGCTCTTTGAAAATTGGAGGCGCCGCCGGGAATTGAACCCGGGTGAAGGGATTTGCAGTCCCTCGCCTGTGCCACTCGGCTACGGCGCCTTTCGTTCTGTTATGGACTTTAACATGCCCACTTGCAACTGTAAAGACTTGAACTTTTTCAAAAATAACCTGTTGAAAAGGAGGCAAACTGCTTTCATTGTTTTTTGAACCGTTCTTTAATTCGCTCCCACCATGAAGGTTCAGAACCCTTTGGCTCAACTCCCATTGTCTTTGCTAATTGTCGCAAAAGTTTTCTTTGCTCTTCTGTCAATTCAGTTGGGACAGTTACTTGAACATGAACGAACAAATCACCTCTTCGTCCACTCCTCATGCTAACAAATCCCTTTCTTGGAATTTTCAAAACTGTGCCAGGTTGAGTGCCTGGCGGAATTGTTAATTCTGCTTTACCATCAATAGTTGGAACTTCAACAACATCGCCTAAAACAAGTTGAGGAAATGTCAAGGATAAATCCATGTGCAAGTTAACACCATCACGGCGAAAGGTCGGATGCGGTTTGATTTGGACAGTGACATACAAGTCGCCTGGCAGACCACCTGCTTTGCCTGAGTTGCCTTGACCTGTGATGCGAAGCGTCATGCCATCTTCAATACCTGCTGGCAATTCAACCTTTACCTTTCTTGTCCTTTCAATTCGCCCGATGCCTTGACAGGTATCGCAAATTTGAGCAGCCACTTGCCCCATTCCTTGACAAGTTGGGCAAGTAGTCATGGTTCGCATGAAAACTCCGCCTGCTTGACGGGAGTAAGTTATGCGACCGCTGCCTTGACAGTCTGGGCAGCGCTTAAATCCGCCCAAAGCGCCAAAACCTTTGCACTCAGGGCAAGTTACCAAAACTTCTGCTTCAACTTCTTTCTCGCCACCTTGAAAGGCTTCTTCAAGGGTAATTTCCAAAACCGCTTCAACATCTTCGCCTCGTTCGGTTCTCGTTCGGTAGCGAGTTGTTGTGCTTCCAAAACCGAAGAACTCATCAACCATTCGCATTAAATCATCAAAGGGGTCAAAGCCTACACCTGTTGGGACAGGGACTTCTCCAACTGTCCCGAAAAGGTCATATTGGCGTCGCTTTTCTGGGTCGGACAGAACTTCG
>JANXCD010000032.1:14936-15276 GCA_025060305.1 Armatimonadota bacterium
TGCTTCTTTTCGGTTTTCAGGATGCAAATCGGGATGCCATTGCTTGACCAAGCGGCGATATGCTTGCTTGATTTCCTCTTGAGTCGCATTCTTAGGAACACCAAGTATCGCATAATAGTCCTTGAATCCCTGCGGCACGATTTAACCCCTCCATCATTTGAGCAAGTTTTGGACGATGACGCCTGCAAGCATGAGAAGCATTGAGATGGAAAAAGTGAGAAACCAGCGCTCAAGCCTTTTGACTTCGTTGCGAAGCGAATCAATTTCTTGCCTAACTAAATTGATTTCCTGCATCAATTCTCGCTTGACCGTTTCAGTTCGCTCAACTATTTCGCTGCTT
>JANXCD010000033.1 GCA_025060305.1 Armatimonadota bacterium
GCGTTACGCCCTCCAACTGATACTCAACGGGGTCTTCAATGGTGATGATTTTTCGCTCTGGCGAATAGATGTGTTTTAGGGCTGAGTGCAGAGTTGTCGTTTTTCCGCTACCTGTCGGTCCAGTCGCCAAGATGATGCCGTAAGGGATTTTGATTAAGTGCTCAAATTTTTCCAAATCGTCGTCAAGCATTCCCAAATCTGTCAAGGTGAATTGCATCGCCGATTTGTCAAGGAGACGCATCGCTACGCTTTCGCCGAAAATAGTTGGGATGATGGAAACACGGATGTCAACCTCACGACCTAAAATTCTGACTTTGATGCGACCATCTTGTGGCTTTCGCCTTTCAGTGATGTCAAGGTTTGACATGATTTTGACACGGCTGACAATCGCTGGATGCAATCGTTTTGCAGGAGCGGGAACTTCGTGCAAAACTCCGTCAATTCTGTAACGAACACGCAACTCTCGTTCCAAAGGCTCAATGTGGATGTCACTCGCTCGTTCTCTGACAGCATTGCGAATTAGCATGTTGACAAGCCTGATGACCAATGCTTCACGAGCCAGCCTTGTTGGGTCACCGATGTCTTCTTCCGCTTCCCTTATGACTTCAATATCTTCTGCTTCCGCTTCGGCTATCACACGGCGCATGTAGTGTTGCTCAAGATAAGTTCTGATATCGGAAGATTTGGCAATGACTATACGGATGGGCATGCCAGTGATGAACCTTAAAGTGCTCTCAACTTCAACATTGAGAGGGTCACTGACAGCAACGACGAGTGTCTCGTTTTCCTTGCGGATGGGCAAAACTTGGTGGCGGAAAGCAGTTTCCGCTGGAACTAAAGCCAAAGCATCGTGGTCAACAGAAACTTCACGAAGGTTGACAACAGGCAATCCCAAAATTTCGCTCATAGCAGCGAGCAAATCATCTTCGGTGCAGTAGCCTAATTCAACTAACGCTTCGGCAAATTGTTTGTTTCCATTGCCACGAAAAGCGCTGGTAATTGCTTCCTTGACTTGCTCTGGTGTCAAACTACCTTGCTGAATAAGCCGATCGGCGATGGCTCTGCTGATGGGGTCAAGATACAAGATCTCAGAGGTCATAGTCAATCACCTCGCCGCTGTTGAAGGCTTCATGCTGTCCGCCATTTTTTCCAACCAATCTTGCATTACATCGGAAACTAACACGACCTTCAAGTTGTCTATGTCTCTTACCAAAATCCGTTGAGGGAAAAGCAAATGCATTGGTGGTGTGCCTTTCGGCGGTGGAGCACCACGATGAGGTCTACTGAAGGGGCGAGGCGGAGGTGGGAAGGAAGGAGCATCAGGCGAACGATGCTTAGGTGATGCTGGATGCTGGAACACCGATATGACGCCTATTCCGTCCGTGTAGACGATATGAGCCATCTTCCGTCTGTTTTGGGCAATCATGAAGATGCCTTCCATGACATAACCTGGCGGTAGCCACGAAGAAAGCAAGGGCAAAAAACCTAAAATTTCGTTGGCTTGCCCGATTTCTATCCTTTGACGCTGGAAAGGTAAGATACTGACCTTCCAGTCTTGTGGGACGGAAGGGTCAAAGATGAGGACAGGAAGGGGTTCATCAATTTTCACTTCCGTAAAAGTTAAGCGCATTTCAATTTGACCTTCAGGTGAATATCGCTCAACTTGAAGGGGCAATCTTGTTGGTGGATGAACCCAGATTTTTCTGATAGGGTTTCCTTTGTGCTTAGGCTCAATTTGCAAAACGAGGCAAAAGTAACCAGCAATTCTTTCACGACCGAGAAATTTCAGATTGTAATTGCTTTTAGCCATCTCAATTTTGTCGGTTCGGATTTGCCATACATCACGCCAAGAGGGAAAACCGCTGCCTTCAAAGCGAATTGCTCTCTTGTCAAAAGGCAACCATACCCAAACTCCCTCAGGCAAAGTGAAAGTAACTATTTGGCGTTGACCTTCAGGATGGGGAAGCATTAACTGGACTCGGCTTCTACTTTCATCAGTCCACAAGTCAATCATCAAACTCCGTTCACCCTCTGGCGAGAAAACGGTAAGTTGAACTTTGCCTTGAAGGGATTTAAGGCGTGGAGTGCTCAATAAGTTCCAAGGGTCACCCCGTTCCCTTTGAGCGAAGGCAACTCCTGCTAACTCAAAACTGAAAGCGAATATGCAAAAGGTGAATAACGCCTTCAAAATCTTTACCTTCATCATTCCTTTTCACCAGCAAAAGGGAGACTGGACAAAGCGACAGAAATAGGAGCAAGTTCAGGTGCAACAGCAACTTCAGCAGCGTTAGTGACATGAGCACTCCAATAAATTGACTCATCAAGTGGCTCAACGGGCGATTTGAAATACCAAATGCCGACAATAGCAAGTGCCAACACAATTGGCACTGTTGCCATCGCCAGCCAGCGCCACTTTAGTTGAAACATTGCAAACCAAGAACTTTTTCTCGCTTTCTCTCTTTCTATCGCTCTAATCCTTTCCATGACAATAGGCACAACATCGTAAGGCAAGGGTGCTGGCTTTGTTGTTGCTATCAACCTTTGAGCCTTTTTCAGCAATCGCCATTCAGCCCTACAACCTACACATTCACGAAGGTGCATTTCCAATTCGCTCCGCTGTTCAGGTGTCAAGATTTCGTCCAACATCATGGACATCAGTTTTCGTGCTCGTTCACATCTCATCGTTTTTGAGACCCCCTTGATTTTTTGGGCTTAACTGTTGAAATAGGGCGCTAAAAGTTTCTTAAGGTGCTGCCGTGCCTGATAAAGGCGTGATTTGACCGTCCCGACATTTGTGCCTGTAATTTTAGCAATTTCTTGCAGCGATAAACCTTCATACTCTCGCAGCAAAATGACTTGTTTCAAAATTGCAGGAAGTTGCTGAACTGCTTCCCAAACTTTTTGCCTCATTTCTTGACGCAAAACTTCCGCTTCAGGTTCGGCAGTTTCAGCTTCTTCCCACCAAAGTTCAGATTCATCTTCCGTTTCTTCAAACCTTTGACGCTCAACAATCAATTCTTCAAGGCTCACCTTTTGTGGCTCGCCACGAACTAAGGCACGCCTATGCCTGTCAATGCAAAGGTTCATGGCTATTCGGTAAATCCAAGTGTAAAAATTGGCTTCGCCACGAAACTTGGGCAATGTTTGCCAAGCCTTAACGAAAGCATCCTGTGTTATGTCCATAGCCGTCTCGCTGTCGTTGGTGTAGCGAAGAGCCAAGTTGTAAATTTTGGACTGGTATCGGCGAACGAGTTCGGCGAAAGCCTCTTGGTTGCCAGCCTGAGCCGCTTCAACCAAACGCTCATCCGTCCACTGGTTTATAGGCAGTAAAGTATGCCAAACTTCAACTCGCTGCACCGCTGATTTGGCTTGGATGTTGCGCTTTCTCATCGGATTAGAGCCTCCATCGCACAAATTTTTGCCAACTCGTTAGACGAATTTTCTTCTGTTAGGTTTGTATTAAACTCAAGTAAGGTCAAATGAAACCCGCCCGAAAAAAGCGGAAGTTTTATTGCTAAGTTAGTTCAGTATCGGATTTCACTGTGCTTATTTGGCATTTGACATTGACAAAACTTGCCTTTTCGCTGCCTCAAAGGTATTGAACATTAACATCGTGACTGTCATTGGACCGATTCCACCTGGAACTGGCGTTATGTAACTTGCGATTTCCTTAACGCTTTCAAAGTGGACATCGCCCACATCGCCTTTTCGGTTGGGAACTCGGTTTGAACCAGTGTCAATGACTATGACGCCAGGCTTAAGCATGTCAGCAGTTATAAACTCGGCATTGCCAGCAGCAGCATATAGAATATCGGCTCGCCGAGTGTGATAGGCAAGGTCACGAGTGTAGATGTGGCATATGGTTACGGTCGCTCTGTTTTGCAAAAACAACAAGGCTGCTGGCAAACCATTAATTCGGCTGCAGCCAACGATAACAACTTCTTTACCTTCAAGGCTAATGCCGTAATGCTGAAGCAACTTCAAAGCGCCCAAAGGTGTGCAAGGGATGAAGTTGGGTGTTCCTGTTGCAAGGCAACCGAGGCTGAAAGGAGTTAAACCGTCAACATCCTTTGAGGGGTCAATAGTTACCATAACTTTGTCTTCGTTGATGTGAGATGGCATCGGATGCTGAACCAAGATGCCACTGACCGCTTTATCCTCGTTTAGTCTTTCAACGATCTTGATAACTTCGCTTTCCGACTTATCCTTAGGCAAATGATAAACTTCAGCCTCAAAGCCCAATTCTTCGGCGACTTTGCGTTTGATTGCCACATAGACGGTAGAGGCAGGGTCATCTCCAACGAGAATGGTTGCCAGTTTGGGTTTGAAACCGTTGAGGGCAACAAATTCTTTAACTTGCTCTTTCAGTTCTTCCCTCAACTTCATTGCCAAACTTCTTCCATCCAAAATAGTTGCATTCATCTTCAACTCAACCCCTTTGCCCTTGACTCTCATTCTTGTCAAGTTTCAGTTTTCGGACGATAGCGCCAAGCACACCATTCACAAAGCGATAGGATTCGCTTGTCCCATATTCCTTTGCCAATTCAATCGCTTCATTTATAGCGACTCGGTATGGGATATCAGGAACATAGAGCATTTCGTAAAGAGCCATGCGAATCAAATTTCTGTCAACAGCAGCCATTCTGTCAATAGTCCAATGAGGTGCTACGCTATGAATTTGCTCGTCAATTTCGCTTCTTTTGCTCCAAATTCCTTTGACGAGTTGGACAGCATAGTTGACTAAATCTTGGTCAATTTTTGGCAAATCTACCAAAGTTGTCTCTATTGCTTCCTGAATTGGCAAGTTGCCCACATCGGTTTGAAACAGAATTTGCAAGGCTATCTCACGGGCTTTCCTTCGCCCAAGCATACTATCTTTCACCCTTCAAATTCCTCGGCAAGGAAACGAGTCAGAAAAGCAGTGGAGAAATTGCCACGCCTAAAATTTGTATGGGCAAGTATTCGTTTGTGCAAAGTTATCGTTGACCGAATGCCTTCTAAAGTGAACTCTTCAAGTGCCCTTTGCATCCTTACGATTGCTTCCTCTCGGTTGCGACCGTGAGCAATTAGTTTGCAGAGAAGGGCGTCGTAATAAGGCGGAACTTCATAGCCTTCGTAAAGGTGAGTGTCAACACGGATGCCAGGACCACCTGGCAAAATCAATTTTGTGATTGTGCCTGTATTAGGTGCAAAGTTTCTTTTTGGGTCTTCTGCGGTTATTCGGCATTCAATAGCGTGACCTCTCATCTCCACTTGCCTTATTGACAGTTTCTCGCCAGCAGCAATGCGAATTTGCTCCTTCACAAGGTCAACACCTGTCACCATCTCCGTCACTGGATGCTCAACTTGGATGCGAGTGTTCATCTCAATGAAATAGAAATTGCCATGCTTGTCAACCAAAAACTCAACAGTTCCAGCATTAGTGTATCCTGCTGCAGCGGCAAGCCTCATTGCAGACCTTCCCATCCTTTCCCTTAGAGCAGGCGTGACCGCTGGTGAAGGTGCTTCTTCAAGCAACTTTTGGTGGCGAGAGGTTTGAATAGTGCATTCTCGCTCGCCTAAATGGACAATGTTACCGTGCTCATCGGCGAGAATTTGGATTTCAATGTGACGAGGCTCTTCAAGAAACTTTTCAATGTAGAGCGAACCGTTGCCGAAGGCTGCTTCTGCCTCAGACCTTGCAACCGATAAGTTTTGAAGCAATTCTCGTTCATTGTGAACTATGCGAATACCTTTCCCACCTCCGCCTGCTGCTGCTTTGATAAGGACAGGGAAGCCTAAATTTCTGGCTGCTTCAAGTGCTTCTCTTTCGCTCTCAATATTGTCACGACCAGGGATGATTGGGACGCCAACTTGTTTCGCTAATTGACGAGCCTTAACCTTATCGCCCATCAACTCAATAGCATCAGGAGGCGGTCCGATGAACTTAATTTTGTATCGTGCGCATATCTCAGAAAAAGTGGCATCTTCAGCCAAAAAACCATAGCCTGGGTGAATTGCGTCGCAACCCTTTAGCAAGGCTGCGCTTATAAGGTTAGGAATGTTCAAATAACTCTCCTTTGAAGGAGACGGTCCAATGCAAACTGCCTCGTCCGCCAATTTGACATGCAAGCAATTTTTGTCTGCTTCAGAATAAACAGCAACAGTTTTGATGCCCAATTCCCTACAAGCCCGAATTATTCTCACTGCAATTTCGCTTCGGTTAGCAATCAGAATTTTTCTGAACATCGCTCCCTTTCACCTACCTATGACTTGATAGTCTCTTTGCATTGCACAAAATTGTCTTCCTATTGTTTTTCCTTCGCTCTCGTGAGATGTCCACCATGAGAAAATCAATTTCGCCTCTTAGAACCTCGGGTGTTGAGGGCATTTGACATTGCCAGTGGTCGGGTCATAAGTATATGGCACTTTAGCAACAGGACAAATAGGTTGAGAACCTGAAGGTAAGCGAAGCGATTGCAAATTCGGCGGATAAAAACCCTGCTCCGTCACAAAAATTTGAACTGATTGCCGGATTTGGTGCAAGTTATTCATGCACTCAACTTCTTTCGCCCGCTCCATAGCAGCACCGTAAGTAGTTTGAGCCTGTTGTTTGTTTTCTTTTGGCGATTGCGGTTGCCTGCTCAAGTAAACGAAGGCAGCAACGATGGCGATGATTAGAACGACAGCCAAAAGCGCTGCTAAGGTTTGACCCTTACCCATCACTCTTCGCCTCCAGCAACTTCTAACATCATCAATTGCTGCCCAAACTCAACTGTTTGCCCATCTTCAGCGAAGATTTCTACGATGCGACCTGAAGCAGGAGCACGAACTTCGTTGTGGACACCAAGGGCATCAACAAAACAAAGAGTCTGCCCACGCTTGACATTATCACCAACTTGAACTAAAAGTTTGCCGTTTTTTGTTCTACGGACAATGCCGACCCATTTGGAAACCACAGAAACATAGGGACTGGTCTCCTTTTCAGGCTCTGAAATTGAAACTGAAAGTTCATTGCCTCGTCTTTGCACCAAATTTGAACCTACTGACTGCACAGGATTTTGCGGGTTCTTACGAATAGTTACTCGCCAATCGCCTACACGAACTGTCAACTCACTAATTTGAGCCTGCTTGACAATGTTGACAAGTTCCTGCAGAAGTTCCATGTTTAACTCCATGCCTTTCACCGCCTTTTGGACACATCACTGCTAATGAAACGCTAATGCAAGTATAACACCCTAATGACCTCCTCAAAGCAAAATCAAAGGAATAACTTCAGCAAGAGATGGGATAATGAAATCGGGCTCAATACCTTCAGGTTTTGGCTCTCCTGTCCTATTGAGCCAACAAGTTGTCATGCCAACTTGCTTTGCTGGCACAAGGTCATATTTGAAGCCGAAGGCAACATGCAAAATGCCTTTTGGATCTTCATTCAACTGTTGCAAAGCGAACTCAAAAATGCGAGGGCTTGGCTTGTAAACCTTTGCATCTTGCGCAGTAACGAGTGCATCAAATTCTACGCCCATTAACTTGACACTTTCTTTCAAAATGTCGTTGTCGGTGTTACTGATTATGGCTATCCGAGTGAAGCCTTTGAGTTTCTGAAGCGATGGTGGAACATCGGGAAAGGATTTCCAAGTTGGCATAGAGGCAGCGAAAGCATCGCCATCTTCTGAAGAATAGGTTATGCCAAACTCCTTCAGTGTCGCTTCTAAACTGAGCCTCAAAATGTCCTTGTAAGGGCGATATTCTCGCTGGATGAGTTCAAATTGGATTTCCTCCCAGCACCTATGAATACGATCAAGGTCAACGAAAACGCCTTTACGGGCGAGCAGTTTGCTCAGGAAGTTGCGGATGCCTGTGTCCCAATCAATGAGCGTTCCGTAGCAGTCAAAAGTCACCCACGAAAACTTGCTCATTTTATCATTGCTCCCCCAATAGTTCCAGCCTTAGTGATTTTCAGCGCTTCAAAAACTTCTTCAGGAACACCTTTTGCTTTTGTGCGAATAGTCTCACGAGTGAGCAAGTTGCCATGAATGACAACTTCCCATTTGCCCTTGCGCTTTTGCAAGAATAAATTCAAAGTCTCAAGTTCATAAGCGATGACAAGGGCATAACTGCGGTAGATGCGAATTTGGAGAATTTTGGGCGGTCTGTAAAATTGTTGTGCGAGATAATCTCTGACGGCTTTCCTGATTTCCGCTCGTTCTCTGGCTTCGGGTGCATATTGCCAGATGGCTGCGATAAGTAACGCTATGAAAGTCAAAGCGAAAATCGCTATAAACCAACGCATCAGTCTTCACCTCTTTCAGCAGGTTTGCTTTTGTTTAGCCAATTTGAAAATTTTATTGACCACTTCATCAATCGTCATGTCAGTAGTGTCAATTTCAATGGCGTCAGGTGCTTTGCGGAGCGGAGCGATCAAACGGTTGCTGTCTCGTTCGTCTCTTTCTTTCAACTCCTGCAAAACTTGCTCGTAAGCAATTTCAACACCACGATAGCGCAGTTCAAGCCAACGCCTTTTCGCTCTTTCTTCCAAACTTGCTGTCAGAAAAATTTTGACTTCGGCATCAGGGACAATGACCGTTTGGACATCACGACCTTCCATTACGACTCCGCCCTGCTCTGCCAGCAATTTTTGCTTTGCCTTCAAGGCTTCACGGACACCTTGATGCGAACTAACAATTGAAGAGGCTTCAGAAATCTCGGGAGTCCGTATCACTTCAGTGACATCTTCGCCGTCCAAAAAAACCCGAACGCTTCCGTCATTTTGAGGTTGCAAGACAATATCGGTCATTTGAGCCAGATGGCTCATCACCACTTCATCGTGAATTTCTATTCCCAGCCTTAAAGCCTTCAATGCAACAGCACGATACATCGCACCAGTATCCACATAGAGATAACCAAGCCTTTTTGCAACAAGTTTTGCGACTGTGCTTTTGCCTGAACCTGCAGGTCCATCAATAGCGATAACGATGCCGTTAGGTCTTTTCATGTCATTTCCACCTCAACTCCAAGTGATGACAAAACTTTTGGAAACTGAGGGAAGGAAATGGCTACACAGTTAGCATTGTTGACAATCGTTTCGCCTTCAGCTAACAATCCAGCAATTGCCAGAGCCATAGCAATTCTGTGGTCGCCGTGACTTTCAACTTCAGCGCCACTTAACTTGCTATTTCCGTAAATGACCATGCCGTCAGGCAATTCTTCAACTTGAGCGCCCAACTTTCGCAATTCGCTCACAATTGCAGCGATGCGGTCGCTTTCCTTCACTCGCAATTCTTGAGCGTCTTTGATGATTGTTGTGCCTTCAGCGACCGTCGCAATTGCTGCTAAGACAGGCAATTCGTCAATGGTGCGTGGAATGAGTTCACCTGCAACCGTAACACCATTTAGTTTACTACCTTGCACTGTTACATCGGCGACAGGTTCACCTGCTTGGGTTCGTTCGTTATGTATGATAACCGTTGCCCCCATATGGCGTAGAACATCAAGGTAGCCGATACGGGTCGGGTTGACACTAATGCTCAATGCCGTCACTTCTGCATCGGTCATTGCCGCAGCAGCGCACAAAAAAAACGCTGCCGATGATGGATCATTGGGAACGACAAGTTTCGTCCCACGCAATCTCGCTTTACCGAAGACAGCAACTGTCAAATTGCGGACGACAACCTTTGCACCAAAGGCTCGGAGCATCCGTTCGGTGTGATCACGGGATAGCGCTGGCTCTTGAACGATTGTTGTTCCATCTACGAACAAGCCCGCAAGCAAAATTGCTGATTTCGCTTGAGCACTGGCAATGGGCAATGCCCATTCAATGGGTTTCAATTTTGCGCCGTGCATTCGTATTGGTGGCAAAAATCGTTCCGTTCTACCTTCAATTTTCGCTCCCATCTTTTGCAGTGGAATAGCAACTCTGTCCATCGGTCGCTTTTGCAAAGAAGCGTCTCCTATCAGCCAACTTTCAAACTCGTGAGCCGCCAAAAGACCCATCAGCAACCTCATTGTCGTGCCTGAATTGCCGCAGTCAAGGTTTGAATCGGGCTTGGAAAAATTAGCGCCACCAACACCATAAACCTTGACATTCTCTGTCCCAACTCCTTCAATTCGCACTCCAAGCGATTGCAAACAATGAGCAGTGCTCAAGACATCTTCAGCGACAAGGCAATTTCCCACAATCGTTTCACCTTCGGCAATTGCGCCCAAAAGCAACGCTCGGTGCGAAATGGATTTGTCGCCTGGCACAAAGAAATCACCCTTGAGTTTCGCTCGTCCAAGAACTTTCAATCTCATCGGAAAATCACCGCCTAAATTTTAGGCAATCAGTTTAGCAGATTTCATCTGAAATTGCTTAACTTAAGGTTTTTTGCGGGACTGATTTCGGCTCAAAGAATCCTTTGAGGGAAAAGTTTGAAGGCTTCTATAGGCTCACTACCAAAACATTCAAAACGATGGGGTTTAATGGCTGCAATGTAACTGACGAAAAATTCGTCACCTGCTTTTATGGGCTTGCCATTGAGTTTTCCTTTACCCTTCCAAATCAAAAGGGCATAAGGTTCATCTTCAGTGCTTTCAAAAGTTCCATTCACTACCAACTTTTTGCCGCTAAACTTTTTGGTCAAAGAAGGAGGAAAAATCCACCATTCTTGCCCACCTTTCTGTTTTGTTTCTTGAATGAGTTGAGGGACCAAACGGCAACGCTCCAAAAGGTCAGGCGATTGGGCAGTCTTGAAATCCAAAAATTGCAACGCTGTTTTCAAATCTGGAAAGCCAGGGTGAATTTGTTTGGGACTCATTCTTCTGCCATTCGTTTCGGTTTCAAGCAAAGTGTAGACATCGCTTGGCTGTTGAACTTCCAAGCAGAGTGCCGTTCCAGGTCGGTGAGGGACACCAGCAGGCGTGAAGTAACCTTCACCAACTCGTTGCAAATAGTAAGGTGACAATTCAAGCAATCGGTCACGACCTTTTTCAATCGCTGCCATGAGTTCGCTTTCGTCAACTCCTTTCAAAAGCCCGATGTGAGTGTATGGACAACTTCCCTTTGGGGCATCAAGGAAGAAATAGGCTTCATCCTTGCCAAAGCGATGACCTGCGAAAAATTCTGGATGCGACCAAACATCTTCGTCTTGGGCGTGAAAATGAAAAACAATAGGCTCTGCTGGGTCAAGGATTTTGACGAGCAGACGAAATTCACTGCTGTGAACTCGGTTTCGTTCTTCACCTAAAAGCAAATTGCCAAAATTCTGTAGCAATTCTTTCAAAGTGATATCGCCTTCAGAGCGTGGCAACCAAACTTTGCTCAAACCTTCGCCTTTAATAGGATGAGGGTTATGAGCCTCAACGCAAGAGGCAATCCACCTTTCAGCGATGAAAAGTTTCGTTTGAGGATTAAAAGTTCCGCCTGGCTCTTTGGAAAGCCCGAGCCGACCACCATCTTTGTAAAACCTCCTGACATAGTTTGGTCGCAATTTCAAAATCCCACCTGTGCGTTCAATCAATCGCTTAAGTTTGCCATCGCTCATTGTGATTATCGCCTCCCTGTAAAATCTGTCAGATAAGGTTTTGCCATCGCTTATTTTGTTGCATTGCGCTATGTTTTGGAATTGGTGAAGATGATGCAAGAGCGTTTTTTAATTTGTCCCAAATGTCATATTCCGATGGTTAGGGAAATGAAAGGCGCTTTGGAAGCAGATGTTTGCCCTCAATGTGGAGGGATGTTTTTATCAAGGGAAGCATGGCAAATGGCAAAGGAAGATTGGGAATTGGCACTTGAACTTGAAAAGGCTTATGAAGACACGAACCCTATGCCCATTTTAGTCCTTGAGATGTTTTGTCCTAACTGCCAAATTTTGATGGAGCAGTTTTTCCTGCCTGAAGCGCCCAATTTGCCTGTTGAACTCTGTGTTCAGTGTGGTTCTCTTTGGTTTGATGATGGCGAATTAGGCAAATTGATTGAAACTATTCGTCTGCGCCAACCGAGAACCACTATGCCTCTTGAAAGCGAAGAAAAGTCACAAGTTGTAGAGAAAGTCTATTGCGCCCATTGCGGTCGTGAAAACTTCTTTGACTCAGAAAGGTGTTGGGCTTGTGGTGAGATTTTGATTCCAGAAAGAACACCTCTGCCCCCAACTTTGCAAATCGCCGCCGAAGTTTTAAGCATGATGATTGGCGGCGCAGGTGCTATTTTGTTTGGTTTTTTCGTGACAAAACCTCAAGGAGATAAATGGGCAGCCCTTGGACTTTTGATGCTGGTCATCGGATTGTTAAGTTTAGCAGTTCTGCGCCGCCTTTGGAGGCGTGGAAGGGGAACACCGCTATTTCCAACCTATAGCGGTCATTAACGCTCCTTCTTTCTATGTCTGTGTAGCCTTCTTCGCTTTTTGCGCCAATGCTTTTTAGCCTTCTTTCGCCACCATTTTTTCGTTGAACCCATCAAGTCACCTCCTTTTTGGTTTGCTCAGAAAAACACTGTTTTCACAGCGCCAGATTTTATCTAAAGCAAAATCTGCCTATAAATTTCTTTCAAGCAAATTTCCAACTGACTTCTTACTCTTCAGGCTCAATTCCAAGTTCTCTCAGCCTTTGTGCTAACCTTTCCGCTCTCTGTCTCTCTTGTTCTGCTCTTTGCCTTTCCTGTTCTGCTCTTTGCCTTTCCTGTTCTGCTCTCTGTCGTTCTGCTTCAACTTCTTTTCGCAACTCTATGAATTGTTTTCTAAGTTCAGAATAGGTCAGAATCCGCTCACTGGTTTGTGTGTGAAGCACCAAATCTTTGCCTTCCAAAACAAACTTGACGCCTAACCTTGGACTAACCCAGCCTTGAGTGTTTTCAATTGGCATCAACTTTTCACCCTGACGAATCCATCCCTCAAACCTACCAGCATCAGGGTCATAAAGGTAAAATTCCTCAACTCCATAACGCTCGTAAAAGTTCAATTTGTCCACAAAGTCTCTCAAAGTATTAGAAGGCGACCAAACTTCAAAAACGACTTGTGGCGGGATGTTGTCTTCACGCCACTGAAGATAAGAGCGTCTGTCACCTTTGGGACGATCAAAAGCAACCATAACATCAGGTGCTACCCTAATGTTAGGTTCGCCTTCAACAGGATACCAAAGCAAGTCTGCTGCAATGAAAACATTTGGTTCATCACGAAACAGACCTTCCAAAGCGTTATAGATGTAAACGATGTATCTTGCTTGCAAAGTGTTGTCTGCCATAGGTTTGCCATCACTCTCTGGATAGACTATTTCACGACTAACTTCAACTTTTACGCTCATTTCTTTTCACCTTCAGAAGTAACTAATGCTGCAGTTTTTTTTCGCTATCAAGTTTGACACAGTTGACTAAATGCTGTCATTCAATCAAACTCATGACTCCTCCAGAATTGGAAGCAGTAGACTTTGCACAGACACGAATTTGACTTACACCAATGACCCTTGCGAAATACAAACTTACAACCCTACATGCCTTGACATTTATTAGGTTTGGGTTCGGTAATGGGTCACCACTGTGCCGATAAGGTGTCGTTACTTGCACTGTGTCGTTGCCAATTTGATAGCAGATTGTCGTAGGTTGAACATCAGGGTCACCTGATGGACAAGTTATCGGAGTGGGTGTTGGTGGTGGGATTTGAAAACTGTCACCATAGTTTCTGGCGTAGGTTTCAGTGGCTTTTTGCCTTGCTGCAGAAGCGTTAGTCAATTCCTGAGCACCCGCAAGGGCTGAAGCGTCAACATATGTTTGCAATTTGTGCCTCGTGATATAAATTATGCCCCAATCTACCGCCAAAGCAGCCGTAGCCACCAAAGCAAACATGGCAAGTGCAACTAAAATCATGGAAACGCCTTGTTGCCTTTTGACTTTCATGCCTTTCACCTCCCTTCTGCTTTGTTGTCAGCCATAAACTATCGGCATTTTATGTGACAAAATGCTCATTACAAGACAAACAGATTGTGACCTGATGTGCTACTTTTGCTCTAAATTTTAGGGCATTACGATGGGTTTTGGGCTGACTAACTATATTGATGCAGGGCGGTTCTCAAATTCTTCACAAGACCAAAGCAATTAGTAAAAAGACTATCGTTACCAAAACAAATCTGAGAGGAGATGGTAAAACATGAGTTTAACAGACAAGGAGTTCATAGCCCTTGACTGGCTTTACCAAGAAATCATCCTTGATCACTACAAGAGACCACGCAACTTTGGAACACTTGAAAGCGCTAACGCAGTCCTTGAAGAAGAGAACCCATATTGTGGTGACCGAATTGTCGTGCAAATCAAAACTGATGGCGAGCGGATAACAGACATACGCTTTTCAGGACGAGGTTGTGCCATCAGTCAGGCTTCGGCTTCAATGATGACCGAAAGGGTAAAAGGCATGAGTCTTGAAGAAGCGTTGAAGTTTGCTGAAGATTTCAGGGAGATGATGAGAGGTGAAAAGCCTTTCCCACCTGAAGGTGAACTTGAAGATTTGGACGCTTTAAGAGGCGTCCGAGAGTTCCCTGTGCGAATCAAATGCGCCACTTTGGCTTGGGATTTGCTGCAACGCTCGCTGGCTCATCTGTTGGCATCAAAGAATGGGGGCGATTTGAAGTGAAATGTGAAGACTTGTTGAAGGCTATTTCTGACTACATTGACGGTGAAATTGACCCAAGCGTTTGCCAAGAACTTGAAAGGCATTTGCAAGATTGTGACCCATGCAAAATTGTTATTGACACTGTCCGCAAAACGATTTTGCTTTACAAAGGCGCTGAACTTTACGAAATACCCTACGAACTCAAAGAGAGACTGCACAGATTGCTTTGGGAAAAATGGCGAGAAAAATTTCCAACTGCTACAAAGTAAACATTGAGGCTTTTTGTTCACTTGACAACCTGCCCAAACTTTTCGGCGCTTCAAAGCCTGCACTTTTCATAAGCCAACAACAAGTTCACACTAAAGAGCGAAGAAAGAATTGATTTTGCTGACAAATGTTTCACCTTTCCTAAAAATCAAAATTCTGCTAAACTTTTGCAGGCATCAATTTCGCCGGCGTAGCTCAGCGGCAGAGCGGGGCATTCGTAATGCTCAGGTCCGGGGTTCAAATCCCCGCGCCGGCTCCATCTTTTACTCTCACTCCTGTGCTACATGACTCGGTAAAAGAACCACGATGACTTCACCGAAATTAGCCTTATGTCGCTATA
>JANXCD010000034.1:0-14753 GCA_025060305.1 Armatimonadota bacterium
GACGGCAATTGCGAAAGGGCTTGAAGTCGTCGGAATTTTGAGAGGTTACACTGGTTTGCTCAAAGGCGAATTTCGCCCAATGGATTTGAGAAGCGTTTCTGGAATCATGCACTTAGGTGGGACGATTTTGAAAAGTTCACGCTGCCCTGAATTTTTCAACCCAGAAGGTCGTGCTCAAGCGGCAGAGCAAGTCCGCAAAGCAGGAATTGACGGATTGATTGCCATCGGCGGTAACGGAACATCAACAGGGGCGCATTTGCTTTGGCAAGAGCAGCAAATTCCGATTTTGGTTTGCGCTTCAACCATTGACAATGACCTTTACGGGAGCGATTTCACCATTGGGTTTGATACCGCTGTGACAACTGCCGTCCAAGCAATTGACAAAATCAAAGATACCGCTGCAGCACATGAACGAATCTTTTTCGTTGAAGTCATGGGTCGTCATCGTGGCTTCTTGGCTCTTTACGCCGGTTTGGCTGGCGGTTGCGAGGAAATTCTCGTTCCAGAGAAACCAACTGCAATTGAAGCCATTTGTGAGCGCTTGATGGAAGGGAGAAGGCGAGGCAAAACGAGCAGCATTGTCGTCGTCGCTGAAGGTGATGAAGCAGGTGGAGCGTTTTCAATCGCTGAGCAAGTTCGCCAAAGAACAGGCTTGAGTGTTCGTGTTACAGTTTTAGGTCACATCCAGCGTGGTGGCTCACCGACGCCTAATGACCGAATTTTGGCGAGCCGACTGGGCAACGCTGCCGTTGAGTTTTTGCTTCAAGGCGAAACTGACAAGTTGGTAGGCGAAATTAAGGGCGAAATCGTTTTGACTTCCCTTGAAGATGCCATCACAAAGCCCAAACCTATTGACGAGCACCTTTACGAATTAGCATACTTGTTGGCACAGTAAAGCGTCAGAATGTGGCTAAAATTGACACACTCAAATTAAGTCAGTGAGGCAAATGAAGGAGTCGCTTTCTCGTTTCAATTTTTGTTTTGGGTTTTGCTGTTGCTCCGACTAACTGTCGGGTTTACCATGAGACCCTTCAGCCAACTGGACCACAAGACGATTTATTTTCACGACTTCCAGTTGAAGAACGAGTTGCAAAGAGAGAAAGCCTTCTCCTTACATCCTTGCTACCACAGTTAGGACATTCCACTTTACCTTCTTCAATGTCACGCCAACTGACCAAATCTTCAAATTCATGTCCACATTGACTGCAACGAAATTCGTAGATTGGCATCTGCTTTTTACCTCCTTCTTCTTTTGCCATAGCATAAACTCCGCTTTTCAGAGCAATTCAATTTTCATCGCTGTCTTCTTTGCGTGAACCCGTCACGCAAGCATCACTCATTCAAGTTGGCACTCCTAATTTCGGAAGCAGATAAGCCTGCAAGAAAATCCAGACAGCAACGAACACCAGCAAGGCAATCAGTTCCTTCACTATTTTCAGCCTCCTTCTTGTGCCACACTTTTAGAGCGACGAAAGGGGCGATATGTAACATGCCGATAATTGCTTTGCTTACCGACTTTGGTGTTCAGGACATTTATGTTGGTGTGATGAAAGGCGTGATTTGGAAAATCTGTCCAGACGCTCAAATTGCCGATTTGACCCATGAGATTTTGCCGCAGGACATTACTGCTGGAGCGTTAGCCCTTTGGGGTGCATTCTCTTTCTTTCCGCAAGGGACAGTTTTTTGTGCTGTTGTTGACCCTGGCGTCGGAACAAAGCGAAGAGCCATCGCCGTTCAAACCCGCTACCACTTTTTTGTCGGTCCAGACAATGGACTTCTTTGGTGGGCAATTAGCGAAAATGATGTCATCAAGGTCGTTGAATTGAAAAATAGTTCTTACTTTTTGCCCAACATAAGTAGCACCTTTCACGGGCGGGACATATTTGCCCCAGTCTCTGCTTACATCGCCAAAGGCACTTCAATTGACGAATTCGGTCCAGAAATTTCAGTTGACGAACTTGTCAAATTACCACCGCTTAGAGCATCTTTTGGCTCACAAACTGTTGTAGCCCAAGTCATTCACATAGACCGTTTTGGAAACGCAATAACGAACTTGCGAAGAAAAGATTTTGAGGCTTGGCTTAGAGACGCTGTATGCCACCAATGGTTTGCGACCATAAAAGGCAAATCTTTTGAGTCGTTAAACCGAAGTTACGCAGAAGTTTCCGAAGGCGAAACTTTGTTGCTTTTCAACAGTTATGATTTGCTTGAAATTGCCGTCAACAGAGGCAACGCCGCTCAATTGCTCGGCATTCACAAGGGCGACCAATTGGAAGTTCGCAAAAAGGAAGTGAAGTAAATGAGCAAGTTGATAGCAAGGCTGCCGAAGGGTTTGGCTTTGAGTCCACTTCTTTTTGCAATCTTGTGCTTTATTTCTTTGGTGCAGTCAAAGTCTAACACTGCATTCGTTGCTTTGAACCTTGCAGTTCCCTCCTACAACATTCCTCTTGGGCTTCAATTGGTGTTAGCGAACCTTTGGAGGTTGAGTTTCTCACAAGAAACGGTTGTTCACCCTTGGTGGGACTTCGGTTGCTTCGGTGTCACCTTTTTGACTGAACCAGAAAAATTGGACGAAATGAGAAACTCTGTTTTGCAACTTTGGAAGCAACCGATTTGGAATTTGATGATTTTCAGGCAAGCGAGATTGTTGGCTTCACAACAGTTGAGGCGATGGAAAAGTGAGCCCATAGAATGGTTAAGATGGAACGCTCGTGCTATAGCGTTGGGAAGTTACGGCAACTTGGAAGAAGACGAAATTGCTCTCGTCGGTTTTGACGAGATACAAAGTGTCACAAAGAATTTAGCCAGTTACGAACCTTTGTTAGTTTCCTACGATGGTAGTTCGTGGTCGGCATTAGCGATACCAACCGTCAAAGCATCATCCAAAGCATCCTTTAAGTCTGGTTTTCGCCTCACTTTCAAGTTGGCTTCCTATCGCTCTCACGGTCTTTGGTGGTCGGTAGTGAAAAGCGAACCTGAAGTGGCTTTGGTGGTGGCTGAGTTGCTTGGTGGAGGCACAGGAGCGCTGTGGTTTCAAATTTTGCGTGGTGACAAACCGATTGCCTATGATGCGATCGCTCAGGTCCAGTTCAATCCCTTTGGTGCAGAGATTAGCCTCTATGCTTCCGCTTTGCCACAAGACTTCAAATTTCTCCAAAAACGAACAAGACAGTTGCTTGCGGATTTGAAGCAAGGGAAAGTTGATGAAGGTGGATTGAAGCGTGCAATATTGCTCGCTCAATTGCGTTTGAAGGAAATTGAATGTGAACCATTGAGTTTAAGCCAAATGATTGCAGTTTGGCTAATTTCAGGAAGGTCTTTAAGCGATTGGGGTGATCTGTCGTCAAAGTTACAGTCCTTGTCACTCAACGACTTGAAAAATTTTTGTCGCTCCATCCAGCAATTTTCGGAACTGTTAGCAGTGCCATGACCGAACTTGCGCCCTTGATAGTGCATTCAAGTAGCAAATTCCCAAAGGGACCATTCTTGTGGCACTCCATCAAGTTCTTCTGGGTGAGCAATTCTGCCTAAAACCGCTGTCGCTGCTGCAACTGCGGAGTTAGCGAGGAAAATTTCGCCCTTTGGCGAACCCATTCTGCCGATGAAGTTTCTATTGCTGGTTGAAAGACACCGCTCGCCTGCAGCCAAAACGCCAAAATAGCCACCCAAACACGGTCCGCATGTTCCAACAGCAATTGTCGCTCCAGCATCAGCGAGAATTTCCAGCAAACCTTCTTTCATCGCTTGCATGTAAATGCTTTGAGTGGCTGGAATGACGATAAGCCTAACATTGGGATGAACTGTGCGACCTTTGAGCAAACGGGCTGCGATCCTGAGGTCTTCCATTTTGCCATTAGTGCACGAACCGATGAAAACTTGGTCAACAGTGATGTTGAGGGACGATGCTTCAGAAACGGAATGGACATTGTCAGGTGAGTGAGGGAAAGCAACTAATGGCTCAAGTTGTGAGCAGTCAATTTCCAAAACGCTGTGATAATTCGCATCACGGTCACTTTCAACAATGAACCATTTGTCTTCGGTTTGGCGAGCATGCTTTCGCAAAAAGTTTAAAGTCACTTCGTCAACGGGCATGACACCATTTTTGCCGCCTGCCTCAATGACCATGTTTGTCATCGTGAACCTATCGCTCATCGGCAATTCGTGAATGACTGGACCGGTGAACTCCATCGCCCTGTAAAGAGCGCCAGAGACGGTAATTTTGCCGATAGTAGCCAAAATTAAGTCTTTGCCTGTCACCCATTTGGGCAAATTGCCATTGTAAACGAATTTCATCGTTTCTGGAACTCTCAGCCAAATTTCACCTGTAGCCCAAACGGCAGCCAAGTCTGTTGAACCAATTCCAGTGGCGAAGCATCCTAAAGCGCCGACAGTGCAAGTGTGGGAATCAGCGCCCACATAAACCATGCCAGGGTAAGCCAAACCTTGCTCAGGCACAAGAGCGTGCTCAATTCCGCCACGACCAACTTCAAAGTAATGCTTTATGCCCATTTCTCGGGCAAACTCACGCATGATTTTGACTTGCTCTGCTGCCATTATGTCTTTGTTGGGAGCATAATGGCTCGGAACGAGCAATATCTTTTCTGGGTCAAAAACTTTGTTGATGCCTATTTTCCTGAACTCCTTGATGGCAAGGGGCGCTGTGACATCGTTTGCCATGCAAAGGTCAACTTTGCAAGTGACCAACTCGCCAGGTTTAACTTCTGACAAACCTGCGTGGGCTGCCAGTATCTTTTCGGTCATTGTCATTCCCATCAAGTTAACACCTCTCAACTTTGCTTTCTCGTTTTAAGTTTAGGTATGCTGGCGAAAAATTCTAATGCATTTTGAAGTTTTCGGTTAGTCAAGAGGGTTGGCAAATCAGAAATTCATCGCAACCAAGGATTGAAGCCAACACTGTGACGAAAACTACCAACAGCCTTTCCGTTGAAAAGTATGTGATGTTTTTGAATTTCGTTTGAAACTTTTGATTTACTTGACATTTTTCTAAGTTTGCTTCAACATGTCCAACGGAGAAATTCCGCTTGAGTTCGGAGAGTGGCAATCATGCGCTTCGTCGCTGATGTCATGTTGGGAAAGTTGGCGAGATGGCTACGAATTCTTGGCTACGATGTTGTCTACGACCCTTATGCCGAAGATGAGAAACTTGTCTCCTGTGCTGTTGCTGAAGGAAGAGTTTTGCTGACAAAAGACAGACACTTGGTTGAAAGGTGGAGAAAGAAACTTCGTCAGAACGGTTATTTGCTTTTGAAAAGCGACGATTGGCGTGAGCAATTGAAAGAAACAATTTCACATTTTGAACTTGATATTCAAAACCATCGTATGACCCGATGCGCAGATTGTAACGGTCTGCTTGAAGAAGTGCCAAAGGAGTTTGTGCGTTACAGAGTCCCTTTTTTCGTTTTCAACGCTCATGACCGTTTCGCTCGCTGCGGTCAGTGTGGGAAGATTTACTGGGCTGGCAGCCACTACGAACGGATGAACGCTGCTTTGGACGAAATTTTGGGCGAACTTCAAAGTTCTTCGGGCAATGCATGAGCGCCAACTTTACTTGCCTTGCTTTCTGGTGCAACTTTCAAATTCCCCTGATCTGGCGAAATTAACTTCGGGTCAACTCCATAAATCCCTTCTCTTTCTGGAGTTGGAAGGTTAGGTTTGCTCAATTCTGGCTTGTCCAAGCAATACCAAAAGTTACGAGCAAAAAGGAAAGTTTGTGGTTCAGTTTCTGGACCTATGTTAACGCCACCTTCAAACCACTCATCAGAGCGGAAAACAATCAAGTTGTCAGTGACGACTCCGTTTCGGCAGGAGACAAAACCTTCAGCACGAGTCTCTTGCAAAATTCGGAATGCCCATCGTTTCGGTCGGTAAATCGTGTTGTAGCGGACAGTAGCGCCGTCAACTCCCACAAATGTAATTGCTGCCGTAGAACCAATGAAAGTGCAACCTTCAACAACAATGTTTTTCGCTTCTGCATGAGTTTCGCCTGCCTTCAGTGGTGGTCTGAAAAATTGCAAGCCTGTGCTGCCACCAATTTGCATAGCGCGAGCACCAGCATGTTCAAACCTGCACCTTCGGACTTTGATGTTTGAACTTCCTCCTTTCGCTTGAACCCCATAACCTTTATCATCTTCAAACCTGAGTGTGCAATTTTCAATCACGCCGTTATGACATCCAACCATGTCAATTCCTTGCCCGCCATCTCCCCAACGCTCAATAATGCAGCGTTCAATGCGAAAGTCTGTTACACCTGACAACTTAATTCCGTCGCAATTACCTTGAGGACCGATGTTGCGAACTGTCAAGCCAATGAGTTTGATGTGGTGAGCAGGCGTTTCAAATGTGCCACCATCATCAATGTTCAAGCCATTGTAACGAGCACCTTCAAGAACCAAGTTGTGGAGTTCCAAGTAGGCTGCTTCACTAAAATGCAAGCACTCACTACCACCTTTAATGATTGGCGGTTTGGCTGGGTCTAAAGCAGCAATGACGATGGGCTTGTTTGGTTCGCCTTTGACATTTTGGATGAATAACCCGCCCTCATATTCGCCAGGTGCAAGCAAAATTTTTGTCCCAGGTTGAGCATTGCGAATGGCTATCTTCAAATCATGAGAATTATTCACAACCAAATTCTGAGTCGTTGAGAACCAACTGAAAATAACAGCGATTGCTAAAACAGCCATCGTTTTCCATCACCTCTTATATGACAAAAGTCTTCATTATCGCTCTTCCTGTCACCTGCTCATCTTTTGCAATTCAGCCTCTAAGATTGCTATTCGCTCCCTCAGCATTCTCACTTGCTCTTGCAGAGGCAAAATTTCTTGTCCTTGTTCGTCAAAAACTCTCAACCTTTGCCCTTCTGACTTGACAGTAATTTTCACTGTCTCCAATTTCGCTTCACTGACTTTTGTCAGACCTTCACCTTTTTCAAGCCTGCAAAACCAAAGCCTCATGGGTTTTTCAGGAAAAGCCTCAACGACCAAGTAATCTTTAACTCCCATTGACCCGTAAAAGTCCGCTTTATCCGAAAGGGCTTCGCCCAAAGACTTTGAACTAACGGCAACTTCTACTATGGCATCTGGTGCAGGTCCATCTTCTGGAACTTGGTAAACTAAGCCGATGTTTTTGAAAGGCGGTGCTCCTTGCAAAACAACAGCAATGTCGGGGGCATATCGCTTGCCTGAAAATCTGAAAAACAAGTCACGAAGAACGACTGCTTCAGGCAAATGACTGACCGCTGCTTCAATTAACTCCCTTAAAGCATCCACATTCTTGGCATGCCATGCGCTTTCCGGCATTTTCTCTTCAAGCACTTCCAAAGCAATGGCTGTGTTGAGCATTCAACGACACCTCCTTTGATACTGAGCGAGGGCGCACAAGAGTGCGCCCCCAACTTCTGTCAATCCATTGGAAGTTCCCAAAGTGCTGGCAACTTCTCTGGGTGGAGTGCTCTCATCCTGACAAGATAAGCCTCAAGCCAACCACGAGCCTTGTGAGGGTTCATCATAGACCAAACAACTTTCTCGTAATCAAGGCTATTAATTCTGTCAGCAGCGGCTCTAAGCGCATCCATGCAAATCTTCAAAGCAACATCAACAGGTTGGCGTTCAGGATTGATGTCAATACCCAAATAACCTGTATAGCCATACATCTTGAGCACAAACAGCGATGCTTCAGTAACTTCAGGTGAAATAACACCGACATTCAAGTCTTGGTCGTAGTTGCCTAAAGGTTGGCTGTTCCAGTGAGTGTGAGCCAATCGCCCCTCACGCATTATCCGTGCGAGACAATAAGGTGCGTCTTCTGTGCCCATCAAGATATGTCCAATTTCTGGATTAAGACAAACGAGAGCGTGACCTTCTTCAAGGAGTCTTTTGTTTTCAGGATTTTTGAGCCGAGCCTCAATGTCTTTCGCTGCCAAGATGCCGTCGGCAGTCATGCGGTAAATGTTGTTGCCTCTTGGTTCGTAAGGCTTAGGCTCAATAGCAATTCGCACCCCTGGAACTTCGTCCATCGCTTGAGCCAACCCATCTTCAAACCTGTCCCACATGCTGTAAAAGTCCACTCCAAAGTTGTTCTCATAGCCATCAATGCCAGGCCAAACAATGGCGAAATCGCAGTCAAAGTCTTTGCAAAGCCTAAGAGTGATAATTGTCCGCTCAATGGCTTTCTGGCGAACCTCGTTAATAGGCGAACTAAGTGAACCGAACTCAAAATCAGGATCGTAAAACAGACCTGGAACGACTGTTAAAATGCGGATGCCAGTGTCTCGCATGAAAGATTTCCAAAGTTCAAGATTCTCTTCGTTGATTTCCGTTGGGTAGTGGGCTTCAAGGGCAGCAAGACCATAGTCCTTCAACTTCGCTGCAATTTCAAGACGCTGCTCAATGTTTAGAATGGGCTTGTAGTAGTCATGGAAACGAGAGGCTGGTGGCGAGAAATACCAAATGCCAGCACTGAATTTCAATTCCAACTCAAAGGACTGCAAATGTTTGACCAATTCCTCAGGAGACCTATGAGTTTTTTGACCCCTCAAATCAACCAAAGGCATTTTCGCCCACCTCCTTGAAATTTTCTTCACGCACCTTAAAATTGGGCACGCTAAACTCATTTTGGCGAATAGGTCGCTAAAGGGCAAGAATTTGTGAGACGAGACTTCAACTGGAACTGAAAAATGAAGGTGCTTAAAGATGGACATCAAAGAGATTAAGCAAATCAAGAGAGCACTTAGGGACAAAATTTGGCGAAAAATGGAAGAGAACAAAGTTGCTATGTTTCCTGGTGCTTTTGAGCGAATTCCAAATTTCGTCGGCTCAGCAGAAGCGGCAAGACATCTGACTGAATTGAACGAATGGCGTAATGCGAAAACTTTGAAAGCAAACCCAGACAGCCCTCAAGCACCAGCAAGGGAAATGGCTTTGCGTGAAGGCAAAACCGTTTATATAGCCGTCCCAAAACTAAAGCAAGAAAAGTGCTTCATTCGGCTGGACGGGAAAATTTTTCGTGGCAAAGAAAAGTTTGCAGCAACCATTCGTGGTGCTTTTAAGTTGGGAACTTTAGTTCACCCTTCGGAGATGACTCAGATTGACTTTGTGCTCATTGGCTCGGTTGCAGTGAACTTGAAGGGTGCAAGAGTCGGCAAGGGCGGTGGCTACTCTGACATTGAATTCGCCATAGCAAGGCAACTTGGACTCGTCAAAGACACAACCCCTGTGGTTACGACAGTTCATCCAATTCAAGTAGTTGATGACGAAATTCCCATGTTGCCCCACGACATACCTGTTGACTTCATCATAACGCCAGACGGGATTATCGTTACCGAGCGGGCTTTCGCTAAACCAAAAGGCATCTTTTGGAATTTTCTGGATGCAAACAAATTTGAAAGCATCCCAATTTTGAGTTGGTTGCGACAATTTTGAAGATGAGATTTTGGGTAGAACCCTTTATGCAAAGGTTTCAAATGATGGCTAAAAGTTCCATTTGCGTTTCGTCTTTGCTATTAACCTCATCAACCAATTTCCCCTCAAAGCCCCAAAGGTAAGCCTTGTTAGTGTGGACATGAACCAATTTTCCTCTTAGTTCCTTGCTGCCTTCAAAAACGACAGTTTTATTGGTTCTGGTTCTTCCTGAAAGTTTCTTTGGGTTCTTTTCGCTCGGTCCTTCAACAAGCACTTCCACATACTTTCCAACATCTTGACGGTTTCTCCGTTGTTGAATTTCGTTTTGCAAAGCGATCAATTCTTGAAGTCTGCGTTTTTTAACGGTCTCTGGAATTTGGTCGGGTAAGGTGGCAGCCAAAGTGTTTGGTCGTGGCGAAAAAGCGAACATAAAGGCTTGGTCAAATTCAACTTGTTCCATCAACCTAAGAGTGTTGCGAAATTGCTCTTCGGTTTCGCCTGGAAAACCAACGATGACATCGGTAGCGATAGCAATGCCTTGAACCTTTGCTCTAAGTTTTTCAACGATGCTCAAATAGCGCTCAACAGTGTAGCCTCGCCACATTCGCCTCAAAATTTCGTTGTCGCCGCTCTGAACTGGTAAATGTATATGCTCGCAAACGCTCTCAAGATTGGCTATCGCTTTAATCAGCCTGTCAGTCATGTGATTAGGGTGATTAGTTGTGAAGCGGACACGAACCCTTGAAGGTGCAGCAATTTCATCAATTCTTTCAAGCAGCCATGCCAAATCAATTCTCCCATCTCCCGTCAATCCTTCACCATCTTTTAAGTCGTGTCCATAAGCGTTGACATTTTGACCGAGCAAAATGATTTCTTTGTAGCCTAAGTCAATCAATTGTTTCACTTGCTCAAGGACAATTTTTGGTGGGACGCTTTTTTCAGGACCACGAGCAGTTGGGACAGCGCAAAAGGTGCATTTTTTATTGCAGCCATGAATGACTGTGACATAAGCGAAAATTTCACTATTTCGGACAACCAAATCAGGCGGAACTGGGTCATCGTAAAGGTCAAGATATTCCGAAAATCGGCGTTGCTCCTGAACTACACGAAGCAAGTCAGGAAGCCTGTGGATGCTTCTCGGTCCCAACAGCAAATCAACATAAGGTGCTTTTGTTTTGATGATTTCACTTTCCCTTTGAGCCATGCAGCCTGTGACTCCCAAAATCAGTTGAGGCTTTTTCTGCTTGAGTTTGGCGAACTCACCTAAGTATGCGAAAACCTTTTCGTCGGGCTTTTGTCGGACAGTGCAAGTGTTGATGAGTATAATGTCCGCTTCATCAGGACTTTTGGCTTTTTCGTAGCCCATTTTTGCTAACAGCCCTGCCATCACTTCGCTGTCAAGGACATTCATTTGGCAGCCGAAAGTTTCAATCCAATATCTCATCAGGATTCACTCCTGTTAGTATCGGTCAAGGAAACTTCCTTTTGAATTGCCCTTCAATTCCCTCTTGGCTTTCTGAATTATAACTCACATTCTCACTTAAAGTGAATTTTGAAGCAACGCTGAATCCAATACAATCGCATCAAATTGTGCCATTATCAATTTCTGGAAAAACAGTAGTAAGCAGGTGACGATAAAATGGCTGTTTTCATCGGCTTGACTACTATTGACTTGACGATCCCTGATAGCCATTCTTTGAAGGAAAAGAGGCAAGTTATAAAAAGCATCCTTGACAGAGTTCGCAGCCGTTTCAATGTCTCGGCTTGTGAGGCTGACCATTTGGATGATTGGCAGCGTGCAACTTTAGCCTTTGCTGTCATTTCTAATGACAAAAAGTTTGTGCATGAGTGCTTGATGCGCATCGCAGGATTAGTTGAATTGGATGGGCGAATTGTTGTTGAAGATGTGAGTGTTGAAGTTTGGTGACTGCAATGAAAATCTCTCGTTCTTTGCTTCGTTGCTGTTGTATACAGTCAGGCGAAAATTTTTTAAAAACGGAAAGAACTTATCAGCAAACAAAATCGGCTTTGTTTTTTAGGGTCAATTGAAAATCCTCACGAAAAATTTGCAATGAGTTGAAGGCGCAATTAACTTCATACGCTTGCAAACAAAATTGGTGACCGTTTATGCATTTCGTTGATGAAGCCATCATTTATGTCAAGGCAGGGAATGGCGGAAACGGTTGCGTCGCCTTCCGAAGGGAGAAATTTGTCCCTAAAGGAGGACCTGCTGGCGGAAACGGAGGTCGTGGTGGGCATGTGATTTTGCTCGCTGACCCAGCAGTTCGGACACTAATTGATTTGCACCTTCAACGAACATATAAAGCCCTTAACGGTCAACATGGACAAGGGAACAAAAAGCATGGTGCTGACGGCGAAGACTTTATCCTACGAGTTCCAGTAGGAACTTCTGTCTACGATGCCGAAACTGGGGAACTGCTTGCTGACCTTGTCAAACCAGGTCAAAAAGTAATCGTAGCGAGGGGCGGAAAAGGCGGAAAAGGCAACGCTGCTTTCACAACCCCAACAAGACAAACACCATTTTTTGCGGAAATGGGTGAACTTGGTGAAGAAAGAACCTTAAGGCTTGAACTGAAACTCCTCGCTGATGTCGGCATTATCGGTTACCCTAATGTCGGCAAGTCAACACTTATTAGCAAGATTAGCGCTGCTCGTCCTAAGATTGCTGACTATCCCTTTACAACAATCACCCCAAACTTGGGAACGGTTAGGGTTGACAATTTTAGTTTCGTAGTGGCTGATTTGCCAGGACTTATTGAAGGTGCTCATAAAGGTTTAGGGTTAGGGCATCAATTTTTACGCCATGCCGAAAGAACCACACTACTACTTCACATGGTTGACATCGCTGCCGTTGAAGGAAGAGACCCAATAAGGGACTTTGAAGTTATCAACACCGAATTGAGGCTTTATGGCAAAAAGTTATCTGAGAAGCATCAAATTGTTGTTGCCAACAAAATTGACCTGCACAAGGCTTCAGAAAACCTTGAAAGGTGTTTACCTTACTGGCATGAAAGAGGCTATGAAGTTTTCGCAGTCTCGGCATTAACGGGACAAGGCTTGGAACTTTTAGTTTACAGAGTAGCAGAGTTATTAAAAACAATGCAAGCATTTCATATTTCAAACGAAGATTGGTTTGAGGAAGAAATTGCAGCGCCACTGATTCGCAAGCCGCCATTGACGATTGAGAAAATTGACGAAGAAACTTGGTTGGTTAGTGGTGGTGGCGTTGAAGAATTAACACGCCTTATCAACGCAAATCATCCACAAGCCTTAGCCGAAATAAAAAACCGACTCATCCGACAAAGTATTTGGAAGGCGATCAAAAAAGCAGGTGCAAAGATAGGAGAAAGAGTTTTAGTCGGTGATGTTGAACTGATTGTAGATTAGGTCAAGACTATCAACGAGATAAAAATAGTGCAAGGAGCGAAATTCATTTGTTGATGACAAACAAAATGAGCGCCGAATTTATTCAGCGCAAATTTGTGTTGTAGGGACGGATGAAATCCGCCCGTGAATTTTGGATGCGCACTCGGATTAGAGTCCACCAAGCCTGCTCCACTTCCAAGCGTCATAAAGAGCAATCAAAGCGATGTTGCCCAATCCCATCGGAATCAATGCCGTCCAACCAAGCCTCATCAGTTGGTCGTAACGAATTCTGGGTAAAGTTGCACGAGCCCAAATGAAAGTGAACAAAACGAGCATGAGTTTAACAATGAACCAAACTAATGGTGGCAGGAAAGGTCCGTTCCAACCGCCGAGAAACAAAGTGGTAACCATCGCACTTGCAGTGACGACATTTACATATTCGCCAAGCATGAACATAGCAAACCTCATGCCTGTGTATTCAGTATGATAACCTGAAACCAATTCAGATTCTGCTTCAGGCAAGTCAAAAGGTGCTCGGTTCGTTTCGGCGAAACCACCAATTAAAAACATTACAAAGGCAGGTAAAGCCAATGGCTTGAAGATTAGCCAATTAGGCAAAAAGGGAATGACAAGTTCACTCCCAAACCACCAAAAAGTTAGCGGTCCGCTTTGCGCTTCAACAATGCCACGCAAACTCAATGTCCCAGTCAACATAACAACGACGACGACTGCTAAACCTACGCCTAACTCGTAACTGAGCAATTGAGCAGAACTTCTTAATCCACCCAAAAAGGCATATTTGCTATTTGAAGCCCATCCCGCCAGAACGATACCATAGACCCCCAAACTCGCAAGGGCAAAGATGTAAAGGATGCCTATGTTCAAGTCAACAACTTGCTCCTTCGGTCCAAAAGGAATAACGACAAAAGTGCAAAGTGCAGGAACCATCAACAATATCGGTGCTAAGAAGTATACAAACCTATCAACACCTTTTGGAATGACTACTTCTTTCAGCATCAACTTTAGCCCATCAGCAAAAGACTGGAGCAAACCAGCAGGACCGACACGGTTCGGACCAAGCCTGTCTTGCATGAAACCAAGCACCCTTCGCTCCATCCAAATCAGGAAAGGCAAAACTGACATGACGCAACCAATGATTATGAGCAATTTGACAACTGACCAACCGATTTCTGCCACTGTCACCTTTAATCACCTTCTTTTGCTGATTGTTTTCGCTCACCTTGAAGATTTTTTCAAAGCCTCATTTCGCAGTAAAGTTTAGCACTTCTGGACCGAGAGTTTCACCAGACCCTACTTTTGACCAACAACCTTTTGACAAATATAAAGCGCACGAGTGAGATAGAGTTTTGTCTCTACGAACTTGAGTTGATGAAAGATGTTCCCAAATCCTGTGATTTGCTCAAGTTTTTAGGGAGCGCAAAACTATGGTTAAACTTTAACGGGAAGAACGAATGCCACTTGCTTGACTAATAATGGCAACCGATTGCTTTTTGCCTGTGACGAGTAATACAGGCATCACAAGCAAGTCAAGCAAAGGAGGACGAAAAATTGAACGGCACTGTGTGGCTGTCGTTGGCAATTGGTTTTGCGACAACTGTTTTGTTCACTTGGATGCTTTTGCCCTTTTTGAGGCGATTGAAAGGTGAAACAATCCGTGAAGATGTCCCTGAGCGCCATCGGCTCAAAGCAGGAACGCCGACGATGGGAGGGATAGCCTTCGCCCTTTCCATTGCCTTGACATTCGTTGCTGTGTCAATTTTGTATCAGCCTTCTCTTTTGGTTGATGCTTTGCTTTTCAGTGTGGCGATGTTGAGTTTTGCTTTTGTAGGCTTCGCTGACGATTGGGCGAAATTGAAAAGGCGAAAAGGATGGAGAACTCAACCCAAATTGGCTGCTCAAATCGCTCTTGCAGTTTTGTGGGTCGCAATG
>JANXCD010000034.1:14763-15023 GCA_025060305.1 Armatimonadota bacterium
CAAATTCTTCCGCTATCGTTGATTGGTTTTGGTTTCTTTTTCTTTTGCTTCTTTTCCTTGCGACAGTCAATGGTGTGAACATTACTGATGGCTTGGACGGGCTTGCCTCAGGTTTGACGGCAATCGCTTCGCTTGCAGTTGGGCTTTTGGCTCTAAATAGCAAGGCAATTGGCGGTGCAGTGGCAAGTTTTGCAATTTGCGGAAGTTGTCTTGGTTTCCTGGTTTTCAATCGCTACCCAGCGAAAGTTTTCATGGGCGAT
>JANXCD010000035.1 GCA_025060305.1 Armatimonadota bacterium
AGTTGGCATCATTTTGGCAATGGTCGGATACAAAGTTTTTGAGTGGATAACTCCCTTTTCCGTTGCCGACGAATTGCAAAGAAACCAAAACATCGCCGTCGCAATCGTGGTCGCTGCGCTCATCATTGGCATTTGCCTTATGATGGCTGCTGTCATTCGGTAGCAATAATTTTCCAAGTTCAATTTGAATCGGAGAGTCGGACTACTGCCCGACCAAAAAATTTTGTGGCGGATTTATCCACACCCAAAAAGTTTCAACGCTTTTTACTACAAAGTTTGTTGGTGTTTGGTTATCCATGCCACTGGCTTTAGCCAGTGGTTGATGACGAACAAAATGAGCGCCGAATTCATTCGGCGAGGATTTTCACTGCCGTCTAAAGACGGCGCTTAAAAATTCGTTAGCGACTATGGGCTAAAGCCCATAGCATGGTTGTTAAAAAGCGTTTACCAACAACATTCAAAGTAAAGAGCGAGTTTCAAAAACTTGCGGGCAGGTTTCACCTGCCCCTACGAATGTGACTTGGTCATTTTGGAGGCGAACTTGATAATGGCTCGTCGTGAAATTGCGGTTTTGCTTTCTTGCACTTTCATTGTGGCTGCCTGTGGGCTGATTTACGAGGTGCTCATCGGCACTGCTGCCTCTTACCTTTCAGGGCAAAGTGCTTACCAGTTTTCGCTGACAGTCGGGTTATTTTTGGGAGCGATGGGAATAGGTTCGTTCTTGTCAAGGTCGGTGCACTATCGCTTGCTGGAAGCCTTTTTGCTCGTGGAATTGGGGCAAGCAATTGTTGGCGGATTTTCAGTTTGTTTGATGTTTGGCTTTTTCGCCTTGTCCGATTGGTATCAAATTGGCATCATCGCCATCATCTTGATTATCGGAGTTTGCATCGGTTACGAGTTACCTTTGCTGACGAGATACTTGCGCCGTTACGGACCTTTACGGACAGTCATTGCCAATGTTCTTTCCCTTGACTATCTCGGTGGTGTCTTAGGCGCTTTATCGTTCCCTTTGATTTTACTTCCGACTTTGGGTTTGATGCGGACGGCTTTCTTGGTCGGATTAATTAACGCTTTTGTAGCATTGTGGGTTTTCTTGACTTTCCGCTGGCAACTTGAGGGACGACGCTTTTTCGCTTTCGCCATCAGTGCTACTGCAGTGCTTTTGACCTTCGGATTAGCAAACTCATTGAGGTGGCAGTCTTGGCTTGAATCTTCGCTTTACGATGACGAAATCATTTACGCAGAGCAAACTTCTTTTCAGCGAATTGTGCTGACAAAATGGCGAAACGATTTGAGATTATTTTTGGACGGCGAGTTGCAGTTCAGTTCCGTTGACGAACACCGATACCATGAATCGCTCGCTCATCCCGCAATGGCTTTGGCGAAACGAAAAGAACGAGTGCTCGTCTTAGGTGGCGGTGATGGTTTGTTGGTGCGAGAAGTTGTCAAGTATCCGCAAGTTAGGACTATCGTGCTTGTGGACATTGACCCAAAGATGACCAAGTTGGCTAAGCAACATCCAGCGTTGGTGCAATTGAATGAAAGAGCATTGCAGGATAAGAGAATTCAAATCGTCAATGTTGACGCTTATCGTTTTTTGATGAACAACCGTCGCCCCTTTGATGTTGTGCTCATAGACTTGCCTGACCCAAACACTGAGTCTTTGGCTCGCCTTTACACTCTGGAGTTTTATCGGCTCGTGGCAAGGAATTTGAAACCTGAAGGCATCATTGCAACTCAAGCGACTTCTCCTTTTGAAACGCGTGCCGCTTTTTGGTGTATCGTCAAAACGATAGAAGCATCGGGCTTCAAAGTTTTGCCTTATTGGACAGCGATTCCGACTTTTGGCATCTGGGGTTTCGCTATCGCTGCGAAAGATTGGCTACCTGACTTGAATAAATTTTGCTTGACTGTTCCGACCAAATATTTGACAGAGCCGATGATCAAAGCGATGACGATTTTCCCGCCTGATTGCTCTCCCGTTGATGTAGCGGTAAATCGCTTGGACAATTTGCTTCTCTTGCGTTATTATCTTCGCCCGATGATACCAACAGGGCTTTCAAAAGCCCTTGATTTTTAGACCCTTACTCGCTGAAAAGTTTGGCAAGATTAAGGTTCGCCTTCAAAGAAATTCTTTGATTGCTCCCAATTGGCACTCAAAAATTCGTCGGCAATCATCGTCTAAAGCCAACACTTTGAAGTAAAGAACAGTAGCGAAAATCAAAGCGTTAAAATTTTTGAACATGCTTTGAAGACGAAAAACTTGAGATTGGTGAAATTGTGACAAGGTGATCAGTATGTTGGAGAGGTTGAGTAAACTTTTGGCTGGGATGAGCCTTGATGAGAAGGTTGCTCAACTTGGTTCAATTTCAATCCGCAGGCTTATGACCGATGGCAAGTTTGACATTGACAAAGCAAAGGAACTGCTAAAGCACGGAATTGGTCAAATCACCAGAATTGCTGGTGGTAGCGATTTGCCACCCAAAGAAGCGGCTCAACTTGCCAATGAAATTCAGCGCTTCCTAATTGAGGAAACTCGTTTGGGTATTCCAGCCATCGTGCATGAAGAATGTCTAAGCGGTCTGATGGCGAGAGGTGCAACAACCTTCCCGCAATCTATCAACTTAGCGAGCACTTTTGAACCAGATTTAGTCCGTGAAATGACGACAGCGATAAGGAAGGAAATGAGAGCAATTGGTGCTCATCAAGGGCTTGCACCTGTTTTGGATGTCCTTCGTGACCCGAGGTGGGGACGGACGGAAGAAACTTTCGGCGAAGACCCATATTTAATTGCTTGCATGGCTGTCGCTTACATCACTGGATTGCAAGGTGAAAATTTGCGGCATGGCGTTATCGCAACAGCAAAGCATTTTTCTGGTCACGGCTTTCCTGAAGGTGGTCGCAACTGCGCTCCAGTTCACGCTGGTTTGAGAGAGTTTCGTGAAGTCCTTTCCTTTCCCTTTGAAGCAGCAGTTCGTGTGGCAAAGGTTCAATCGGTTATGAACGCTTACCACGACATTGATGGAATCCCTTGCGCCGCTTCCCGTGAGTTGCTAACTGACCTTTTGCGTGGTGAATGGGGATTTGATGGAATTGTCGTTTCTGATTATGGCTCTGTCCAAATGCTTTTCAATGTCCACAAAGTCGCTATTGACGAAAAGGACGCTGCTTGTCAAGCAATTTACGCTGGCATTGATATTGAATTGCCCGACATTCATTGTTATGCCAAACTGATTGACGCTGTGAAAGAGGGCTTGATTTCTGAGGCTGCCCTTGACGAGGCTGTTAGACGAGTTCTCACTGTCAAGGAAAGGCTTGGCTTGTTTGATAACCCTCCCTTTGTTGACCCAGATGCAGCAGTCGCTGTTTTTGATGCACCAGAGCACCGAAAAATTGCCCGCCTAATAGCGCAGAAGTCAATCGTGTTGCTCAAAAACGACGGTGACCTTTTACCTTTGCGTAAAGATTTGTCAAGCATTGCCGTTATCGGTCCGAACGCAAATGAACCCAGAAACTTGCTCGGCGATTACGCCTATATGGCTCACTTGGACTTGAAGGAATTGCCTGTGCCAATCGTGACTGTTCTTGAAGGTATCAAAGCGAAAGTTTCATCAGCGACGAAAGTCCTTTATGCAAAAGGTTGCGAAGTCTTTGGAGGGACGACAGAAGGAATTAGCGAAGCCGTTGAAATTGCTATGCAGGCTGAAGTCATCGTTTTGGTTGTCGGTGACCGCTCAGGTTTGTTCGGCAGAGGAACAGTAGGCGAAGGTTGTGACCGAGTTGATCTGAGGCTTACAGGCCACCAAGAGCAACTCGTTAAAGCCATAGTGGAAATTGGCAAACCTGTCGTATTGGTTCTCATTAACGGTCGCCCAGTAACGCTTGGTGAACTTTTTGAAAAAATCCCAGCAATAGTTGAGGCTTGGTTTCCTGGTGAGGAAGGAGGCAATGCTGTTGCGGATGTGCTTTTTGGCGATGTCAACCCTAGCGGCAAACTTCCCATCACTTTTCCTAAAGTTGTTGGGCAAGTTCCACTGCATTATAGCCGTGCTCAAATTTCGCATCGTGACTATGTTGAAATGAGTTCTGCCCCGCAGTTTCCCTTTGGGCATGGTCTCAGTTACACGAAGTTTGAATATAGCGATTTGATGATTACACCAGAGAAAATTTCACCTGCAGGAAAAGTTACGATTTCTTTGAAAGTCAAAAATGTCGGCAATCGGGAAGGGGATGAAGTTGTGCAGTTGTATGTCCGAGATGTTGTGGCAAGCCGAGTCCGACCAGTCAAGGAACTTAAGGGCTTCAAGCGAATAACTTTGAAGCCGAACGAAGCGAAAAGAGTTACCTTCTTCCTGTCAGCAGACCAGTTAGCCTTCTATGACCGAGCCATGAGGTTCGTGGTTGAGCCTGGCAGTTTTGAAGTTATGGTTGGAAGTTCTTCGGAAGACATCAGGCTCAAAGGTAACTTTGAGGTCATTGGCAAAGTTAGAGAAGTTCCCAGCGAAAGGATTATGTTCACTAATGTTGAAGTTGAGTCAGTTTGAACAGTGAACTCAAAGTCAAATTCTTGGCTTTACGAGGTGATTGCAGTTGAAGAAATGGGAGCAAATCGTTGATGAAATTTTGAATGCACTTTGGCAAGACGACCCTGTTTTTGCTACCGCTTGCGGCATCCACACCTACGACTATAAACTTGCCTCTTTATCGCCAGAAGCAATTGAGCAGCATATTGCAATGCTCAAACAATTTATCTATCAACTTGAGCAAATTGACAGTGGCTTGAGCAAAGACGATGAAGCGGACAGGCAAGCACTTTTGGCTTGGATGCAAGGTCGTTTAGTTGATTGGGAGGAAATTCAATGGCATAAGAAAGAACCTGCTCTTTACCTTGACCATGCTCTTTATGGCACTTACCTGTTGCTTGCAAGGGATTTTGCACCATTGCAGCAAAGAATGGAGTGCCTTGCAAGCCGACTGAAGGAGTTGCGAAGGTTAGTTCAAGAAGCGAAAGTTAACATCGTGCCTGAACAAGTCCCTTCCATTTACTTGGAAACGACTTTGGAAAGCCTTGAAGGTGCAAAAGCCTTTTTGAAAATTGCTGTCCAACAAGCAGCAGAAATGCTCGTCAAAAATTCTCTAAAGCAAGAGGTCTTGAAATCTGTTGACGATGCAGGCTTTGCCTTGACAGAATTTGAGGCTTGGTTGCGTAATTCAGTCGCTCCAAAAGCGCAAGGCAAATTTGCTATCGGAGAGGATTTGTTCGTTGGATTGCTACTTAAAGAACACTTGTTGACAAAAACTCCTGATGAACTTGAAGAGATGGGTCGTGAGATTTTGGAGCAAACGAAATTGGAATTGGAAAAAGTAGCAAAAAGAATTGACCCAACTTCAAATTGGTTTGCTTTGGTTGAAAGGCTTAAAGAGAACCATCCACCAAAAGAACGCATCGTTGAAACTTACGCAGAGGAAGTAGCAAAAGCAAAGCAGTTCATCATTGATGAAAACATTGCAACTGTTCCTGAAGGTGAGCAATTGAAAGTCGTTGAGACACCAGAATTTGAGCGAGCGACAACACCTTACGCTGCCTATATGCCACCAGCCCCTTTTGATGAGCGAAGGGAAGGTTTGTTCTATGTGACACCAATTGACCCAAAAGAGCCAGAGGAAGTTCAGCGAGACCGATTGCGTGGTCATTGTTTATTCGCTTTGCCAATAGTTGTGATTCACGAAGCCTATCCTGGTCATCACTTGCAGTTGACTGTTGCAGCGAATTTACCTTCAAAGGTTCGCAAAGTTTTCGGCAACAATTTGTTCGTTGAAGGATGGGCACTATACTGCGAGGAGATGATGTGGGAACAAGGCTATTGGAACGACCTGCGAATTCGCCTGTTCCAACTCAAGGATTTAGTTTGGCGAGCAGTCCGTGTCATAGTTGATGTTGGGTTACACTGCAAGGATATGAGTTTCAATGAAGCGGTGAATTGGCTTACAAGTGAGGCTCACCTTGAGCACGCCAACGCTGTCGCTGAAGTCCGAAGATATACTGCTTCTCCAACACAACCGCTATCATACTTGACTGGAAAGATGGCGATTTTGAAGTTGCGTGAAGATTCCCAAAAACGGGAAGGTTCAGAATTTTCACTCAAACGCTTCCATGACAGGTTGTTGCAATCTGGTGGTTTGCCAATCCCTTTGATTGAGCAAATGTGGAAACATGAAGGCTTGTAGCAAAGCATTAAGACTCAGCAAATTGCTGGAATGCTGCTTCATTGTTGATAGGACTTACGCAGTTTGTTATTGTTTCGTAGGAGCAGAGGGTCACACACAAAATTGGGCTTAGGAAGGAGGTGTGTCAAGTTGAAGCGATGGTTGAGGCTTCTTGATTTGCTCTTTCTTCTTTGCCTATGTGCAATCCTTTCTTTCGCTCAAGATTGGCAAGTAGTCAATAGCCAGATAATTGCGCCTGGAGTTTTCTTTCAAGGATTACAAAGGTCTAATCCACCAACTTGGGTTGGAATTGTCAGGATAGCGCTACCGCTACCAAAAGAGTTGACGCTCACACCAGCCTATGGTGACGGTGACGGTTTTAACAGACGAACGCTTTCACAAATTGCTAATTTCGTCCAGCAAACTAAAGGCTATGTTACTGCAGGCATTAACACTGATTACTTCAACATGAACTTTTCTCCCTATTCTGGCGACCCTTTGGGCTTGCACATTCAAGATGGCGAGTTGATAAGTTTGCCTTGGGCTAATCGTTCGGCTTTGGTTGGTTTAGTTGACGGAAGAGTTTTTATTTCTCGTTTTCAGTTCTCGTCAAGGCTTAGGTTACCTGATGGGACGGAATTTGCCCTTAATGGTCTCAATCAACAGCCACCAAAAGATGGTTTTTGCCTTTTCACTCCTGCTTTTGGTAAAACGACAAGGACGAATTCTGGGACATTTGAAATCGTTGCTTCAGCCAATTTACCCCTTAAGCCCAATACACCTTTGTCCTTGACAGTTACACAAATCAATGAAATTGGGAATAGTGCGATACCAAGCAACAGTGTGGTTTTGGCAGTGACAGGTAATGCAATTGAAAGGGCAAAATCACTTAAACTTGGAGATAGTTTAGAAGTTCTCGTGACGATGATTCCTTCTGACGCCAACTTTAACCCAAAGGAAATCCTTTGGGCAATCTCAGGCGGACCAAGACTGCTAAGAGATGGAAAAATTTCAATTGAGTGTGAGCAAGAAGGTTTTTCGCTTTCCTTCCGACAAACAAAGCATCCAAGAACTGCCGTCGGACTCAAAGACGACACTTTGATTTGGGTTGTCGTTGATGGTAGACAACCAGGTTACAGCGAAGGGATTAGCCTTGATGAACTTGCCGAGTTTTTGCGAAATGCAGGTTGTAAAGAGGCATTAAACTTGGATGGAGGTGGCTCTTCAACCTTATTTGTGCGTGGCAGAGTTTTGAACCGACCTTCAGATGGGCGTGAGAGAGCAATCGCTAATGCTCTGCTTTTGCTCAACCTATTCCCTTCTCAGCCAATACTTAGGATTTGGATTTCTGTTCCCGATGAAGATTGGCTCTCTGGTATGCCGATTCCGCTTCAAGTTTTTGGCGAAGATGCTGTTTATCGCCTTTTGAATCTTGATCTTGACAAAGTTGATTTGAAAATCTCTCCCGAAATTGAAGGTTGGAATTGGGATGGTCAAACTTTATGGTTGCCAGAAATTCCAAACGACGAACCAGTTCAATTGACGGTGATAGCGAAAGCGAAAGAAGTTGATGCTCAGCCAACATCTTTTAACCTTCGCATCCATCCAAAACCAGCGGTTTTTACTGTTTCACCTGAAACAATCTTCGCCCAGCAAGGAACTTCAATTCAACTTCAACTCAAAGTTCTTGGGAAGGAACGGAACGGTAGGCTTATCCCCCTACGCTTTGAACCGAAAGAAGTGAAATGGCGAGTTGAAGGAGAAGTGGGTGAAATCAAAAATGGAATTTTCGTCGCTACCAAGTCAGAAGGAGTTAAGCAAGGAAGGATAATAGCCAGTTTGAGAGGCGTTGAGGCTGTTGTCGCTGTCTGCGTCGGCAAAACTCAATGGCAAACTATCCATGATTTTGACGATATGGAAGGATTGCAAATTGTCGGTTACCCCGAAACGACCATAGTAGAAGGAAAAATTGTCACTTACGAGAAAAGGAGCGGTTCAGCCGCTTTGTTGTTACGCTACGACTTCTCGCAAGGCATTAAAACAAGGACGGCTTCAGTTGTTTTGAATAAGCCATTACCTTCTGGCACTTGCAAATTAGCCTTAGATGTTTTTGGTGATGGCAATGGCTGTTGGCTAAGGGCAAGGCTGCGTGATGCTACTGGCAAACCCATCTTTGTTGACCTTGCAAGCGCTGTTAATTGGAAAGGTGAATGGCGTCAAGTTGAAGGTTTACTGCCTTACGGTTTGAAAGAACCTTGCATCCTTGAAGCAATCTACTTAGCAGTCATTAGAGACGAGCAAAAATGCCAAGGCTCAGTGGTTTTTGATAATCTCAGAGCGAGTGTAATCGGTTTTTAGCAATAGGCGTTAGGATGAATAGGCGATTGCCACTTTTGGGCTCATCAAGCCTACACCCCTGCAAAACAATGCTAACTGAGTAAGTCTTAATCTGATCTTGGCTTTTGGGGTCTTTGATTGCTTTTCCGACGGTTTAACAGGGCTGCAAAAAGGCTTTAAGTTTGTCATTCTTTTGCTTCGCTTACTTGTTCGCTGATGAGCATTTCTTGCTGTTTTTGTCTCCAATTTTCTATTGCTTGTTGCAGCCTTTCCATCACAAGTTTTGGGCGATAGACAACCATGTGGAAGCGTCGTCCACCTTCGTAGGTGATTACAATTTCAGCCACTTCAATTCCACCTTTCTCCCAAGTTTCACGCTTTAAGATTGGAGTTGGGCGAAACCTTATGTCTTCAATGGCAGCGAAGGGAATTTCTTGCAACTCCAATGCGACAGCGATGAGAAGCCTTCTGTCTGTCAGCAAAATCATTCTCGGTTCGCCCCATGCAGCCACATCCCAAAGCCAATAGAGCCAAAGGGTCAAAAGTTCCATCAGCCAGTATTTAAGTCCGCTTTGTGGCGGGTCATCACGACAATCGGCGCAAAAGCGCCAAATAGGCTGCTCGCCTTGCTGAAGATTTTCGTCCATGATTTCCAATGAGTGCACAGTTATGTAACGCTTGAGCGGATAAAGGCAAGGCAACCAAATCATTGAACCAACACCTCCGCACTTCATCTTTTTAGTCTCTTTTTTAGTCTCTTCATTGCTTCATCAACAGTCGCATTTTCGTGGACGATGGCTCGTAATGCATCAAGCATCGCAGCAGGATTTTTGTGCTGCCAGATGTTTCTTCCAAAGACCAAACCTTTCGCCTCAACATCAATTGCTTCCTTCACCATTTGCAGGACTGCTTCATCGGTCTCCATTTTCGGTCCGCCACGAACCAAAATAGGTGCAGTGGCAGCATCAACTACTTCGGAGAAACTTTTTGGGTCGCCAGTGTAATCAACTTTAAGGACATCTGCTCCAAGTTCGCTTGCTATTCTAACTGCCAACTTAATTCGCTTTGGGTCACGGACAGCGTGAGCACCTTTTTCAATCACCAAAGGCTCAATCACAAGTGGCATTTGCCACAATCGGCACTGAGAAGCCAAATTCGCCAACCTTTCCAAGTTTTCAGCCTCCTGTCTATCGCTTTCGTAACCGACGAAGAAAAAAGCGACTACTGCATTTGCGTTCAAGCGAACTGCATCTTCAACAGAAGCGACAACAGCATGGTAGCCTTCTTTGGGCTCTGGATGCGAGCGCCAGATGTTAGTTGCGTCAACCCTTAGCACGAAACCGGGCGCATTTTTGCCTTTCAAAAACTGACTCGCAAAAGAGGCAACTCCAGCAGTGATTTGCAAAGCGTCGGGTTGACCCTCAACGACATTCTCAACTGCCTTCAAAATGTTTTCAATGCCAGCAATCGCTCCAAGAAACATCCCGTGATCCATTGCCACAACAATACTTCTGTCCGTCGTTGGGTTGAAGATTCGGCTCAACCTCAACTCTTTTCCCAACTCTTTGCCCATGACCTTCAATCCCCCTACAGAAGTTTAGTAATGTCGCTATTATGTTGACACTCGTTGATGAAATTTTCAAGGCGGAGCAAAATTGACTTGTCAGGTTCACTCTTTGCCAAATTTGGCTTGAGACTTTGCTTCATCAAAGCAACAAAATAGAAGTGGTGAAAGTTGATGGCGCAATCGGATTTGAAGTTTCGCAAGATTTTCGGTGACGAAGTCGCCGTTGCTGATGAGTTCACTTTATTGCCTCGCTATTACGACGAACTAATGCGTGATGTGCCCTACAAAATGTGGGTTCGCTATGTTACTGATTTACTCAGAAGGCTTGATGACTCCTTTGAGTTTCACCGAATTCTTGAACTTGCTTGCGGGACAGGAACAATCGCTTTGGAGTTTGCTCAAAAGGGTTTTCAGGTTGTTGGTGTTGACATTTCACAAGGTATGATTCAAGTCGCTCAAGAAAAGGCTGAAAGGCTTGGCTTGAGCGAAAGGGTTCGGTTTTATGTGCAAGACATATCCGATTTGAACTTACCTGACCAAACACCTTTTGACCTTGCCCTTTGCCTTTTTGACAGCCTTAACTACATCATTGAACCCAATCGGCTGTCCAAAGTTTTTGAGAGAACCTACTCTCACATTCGCACTGGTGGCTACTTCATCTTTGACCTCAACAGTGAGTATGCGCTTAGAGAAAACTTGTTTGACCAAGACAACCTTGATGCCGATGAGGACGAAACTGCACTTTACTACTATTGGCGCAGTCATTATTACAAAAGCAAAAAACTTTGTCGGGTTGACATGTGGTTTGCTGTTAAAGGAGAAAAAGGGGATTGGCTTCGGTTCAAAGAAATTCATTGGCAGCGTGCCTACTCCATTGAAGAAATTCGCAAAATGGCAGAAGCAGCAGGTTGGGAATGGGTCAAAGTGCTGGAGGCTTACAATTACCGACCACCGAATGAAACAAGCGAGAGATGGTATTTCCTTTTGCGAAAGCCTTTAAGGGAAGTTGATTAATTCAAAGTTTGTTAGTGGCTTATATAGGGTAGCCGAATACTCAACACATGGCATGGACAAATGAGCATCAACAAACTTTTTAAAAGAGCGTTTCTGTTTTGCTCTGTGACTTGCAACCAACTTTTGCGGATATTTCCAAAGGAGGATGAAGAGGATGAAAACAATGAGAAGACGACAATTGCTTGGCTTAATCAAAAATTTGGCGTTTGCAGCAACAACTGCACAATTGGGAATGTCTCAGCAACGAACGAAAGGCAAGCAAATTTATGCTCTCATTTGGTCAGAAAGAACTGAACCAAAAGAGCATTACCCAGAAGGTCACAACGGCATTATTGCTTCGTTCCTGAACAAAGACCCTAACATCAAGGCGGAAGCAGTTAGCATCAATGACCCCGAACAAGGTTTGCCGACAGAAAAGTTACAGCGATGCGATGTCTTGGTTTGGTGGGGTCATATCCGTCATGGTGAAGTCCGTGATGAAATTGTTGACAAAATTGTCAAGCGAGTGAAGGAGGAAGGCATGGGTTTCATCGCACTTCACTCAGCCCACTATGCCAAACCCTTTCAAAGGCTTTTAAACGCGCCCGGACATATAGGCGGTGTCGGTCACGGTCGTGAAGAACACATTTGGGTTGTCGCTCCCAATCATCCTATCGCAAAAGGCATTTACCATTTCACTCTGCCTGAAGAAGAGTTTTACGCTGAACCCTTCCAAGTCCCTCAACCAGAAAATGTCATATTCATCTCAACTTTTGGCTCAGGTCATTGGTTTCGGAGTGGTTTGACTTGGAGTGTGGGCAAAGGTAGAGTTTTCTACTTCCGACCTGGGCACGAAACTTTACCGACTATGAAAGACGAGCGAGTGCTTAAAATTATCCGCAATGCCGTCTATTGGTGCGCTCGTCGCAGTCTTTAGAGTTGGGACAAATTTTTGTCGGCTTTACCATCCAGCGATTATTCCAATTCTTAAATGCGGACTTAAACAAAGCGTGCAGGTCATCAGAAATTGTCATAACCTTTGTATGGGTGGGTGAAAATGGTCAGATATGCAGTGCTTTTGATATTGTGGCTAATTGCCATTGTCGCTTTCTCTTTCAAGACGCCTGAATTTTTCAGCCTTCGCAACATGCTTGACATGACTCGCCATTTCACTGAGATTGGAATCATGTCGCTATCAATGACTGCTTTGCTTATCTCTGGCGGTATTGATTTATCGGTAGCGTCAATTCTCGCTATGAGTGGCATCGTTTTGGGTTGGCTTTACCGAGCAGGAATGGATATACCCTTCTGCATCTTTGCTTCTCTTTTGAGTGGTGTAGTGATGGGAGCAGTCAACGGGATTTGCGTTGCTTATCTTAGATTGCCTCCTGTCATCGTGACACTTGCGACTATGGCTTTATTTCGTGGTTTGGCAATCGGTTTTACTGGTGGCGAAAAAGTTAGCAATTTCCCCAAAAGTTTCATAGACATCGGTCAAGGTCAATTTCTCAGTGTCATACCAAAGCAATTGTCCATCTTTCTTTTGATAGCCTTTGTCGCTTGGTTTCTTTTGCAGAGAACAGTTTTAGGCAGATACATTTTCGCCATTGGAGCAAATGAAACAGCAGCAAAGTTTTCTGGAGTCCCTGTTGAAGCGACTAAGTTTGGGCTTTATGTAGTGAGTGGTTTGATGGCTGCTATTGCAGGAGTCTTGTATGTTGCAAGGTTCAATACCGCAAAAGCCGATGCTGCTCTGGGAGCAGAACTTGATGTCATAACTGCAACCCTTTTAGGCGGAACAGCAATAACTGGCGGTGAAGGGAACTTGATTGGGACAATGTTTGCTCTCCTTCTGCTCAGCACCTTAAGGCGAGGTTTTGATATGACTCAAGTAGGTGTTGAGCAACAAGCCATTTTAATTGGCGCAATTCTGATAGCAGCAGTAGCAATCAGCCAAAAGCGAAGTTTCTTTCGCCTATCAAAGTTAACAAAATTTGCAACCAATTGAGACTAATGCCTTATCCCTTCCAGAAGTTTACTGGAGACGAAAGTGTGCAGAAGGAGGGTTAAAAATGAGGATTTTCAAAGGCTGGACTTTAATTGAGTTGCTTGTAGTCATCGCTGTCATTTCGGTTTTAACAGCGATTTTGCTACCTGTGCTCTACCAAGTAAGGGAAAAAGCGAGGCAAACAATTTGCATAAGTCAACTCAAGCAGTTGGCATTGGCAACTTTGATTTATGCTCAAGATTACAACGAAATTTTACCTTGCTTTTGGGATTACTATGATGGCGAAGGCAAAATGGGAGGCTGGATTTTCTACTCAACTTTTAGTGAGTGCCTGCAGGGTAACTTTGACCCAACGAAGGGAAGCATCTATATCTATGTCCACAACTCCGCCCTTTACACTTGCCCATCAGATAGGTGCAAGCAAGGCAACAGTTACGCTTATAATGGAGCGTTGTCAATAAACCCTGTTGCTTTGTTCGGTCCTGGTTTCCATTTTGGACTCTCCCTTTCAGCAATCCGTGAACCTGCAAATGTAATCATGTTCACTGAAGAAGAAGTTCAACATGGCAGCACTGACGATGGTCATCACCTTCCTGAAGGCAATCATCCAACAACACGCCATCATGGTCGCTCAAATTTCGCCTTTTGCGATGGTCACATAAAAGCCCTTTTGCCTGAAAATGTGCCAAGCGAAATTTACCGTTACTCGCCTTAATTTTTGATTTGCAATTTCGCAAGGCTTCAAATGAACAGAGTGACCTTGCTTTTTGTCGCTTCCGCAAGGAAGGCAGCGACACCGCCAACTTCAATTCCGTCCCAAAGTTCATCAGCCTTGACGCCCATGACATCCATAGCCATCTGGCAAGCGATGATTTTGACACCCAAATCACGAGCCATCTGAGCCAACTCTTCAAGGGATGCGACTTGCTTTCGCTTCATCATCGCCCGAAGCATTTTCGCCCCGATGCCGAAAAAGTTCATCTTGCTGACGCCCAAGCCTTCAGTGCCCACTGGCGTCATGATAGCGAACATCTTTTCCATGAAGTTCTTGCCTGAAAGGTTGCGCTTCTTCTTGAGAGCGTTCAAGCCCCAGAAGGTGAAAAACATGCTGACTTCCATACCAACGGCTGCTGCTCCTGTGGCGATAACAAAAGAAGCCAAAACTTTGTCAAGGTCACCGCTGAAGACTATGATGCTGGCTTTGTTGTCGGGCAATTCTTCACGAATTTGCTGGACTTGATTTTCAAGGGCTTTGAGCCTCGCTTCTATCTCAGCCACCTTCTCTTGAGTTATCTCTTGCTGGGTTCGCTCAAGGACTTGCATTTTGGTTTCACCTCCGATGATTTTTATGCCGTTATCATAGATGACAAACTGATAGCAAGGTTACACTCAAAATGCGAAACTTTGCGGCATAGTCAATAGCGAGGTGGTCAAGAATGATTTGCCCAAATTGCAACTCCGAAAACAGGGAAGAAGCGAGATTTTGCGCCCATTGCGGGAAACAATTGACGGAAGAAGTTGAAACCGAAGAGCAAAGCGAGATTGAAAGGGAAATAGCAGAATTGCAAGCGCAAGCACAAAACCTTGAAAGCGAAATCGCCACCAAAGCAGTTGAAAACCGAAAGCCCGAACCTTTGCCTGAAGGAGCGTTGCTTTTTCAAAGGCGCTACGAAATTGTTGCTTTCGCTGGCTCAACAGAACAGTTAAACGAATACGAGGCTGTTGAAACCGAACCTCGCAAACGATGCAAAATTTGCCGAACTTTGAATGCGCCCGAAAGCAAATTTTGCGAGCAGTGCGGTAGCGATTTGTCTGATGCTGAACTTGAGAGTTTGACTGTTAGACTGCTTGAAG
>JANXCD010000036.1 GCA_025060305.1 Armatimonadota bacterium
TCGAATGTTACCGAAAAGCACTTAACCTTGACCCACAATGCGTCGCTGCCATGAACGGTTTGGCTCAATGGCACATCAAACGAGGCGAATTTCATCAAGGGCGAGAGTGGGCAGAAAAGGTGTTGAAAATTGACCCGCAAAACGAAGATGCACTTTGGTGGAAAGCAGTGGCAGGTTACTGGGACATGGGACAAGGGACATGGGACACGAGTGTTAGCGGCGCAGTTGCTTCGCTTTGGGCGTTAACGAGAAGCAACAATTACTCTGCTGCATCTTTGGCTTTGCTTGGCGAGTTTGCGCTCAGGCGAAACGATTATCGCTCAGCCCTTGACTTTTTTGCTCGTGCTTTGGAGCGCAACTCCCAAGACAGCAAAGCGTTAGCGCTGGCAGCCTTCGCTGCTCGCAAGTTGGGCGATTTTGATTTGGCAAAAGAATTTCTGCAGCGATGCGAAAAAGTCAACCCGCTTGAACCGCTGCTTTGGAGCGAAAGGTATCTTTTGAGGGACGAGGGTCGGGGGACGAGGGACGAGGAAAAGGCATTAAAGCAAATTTTCGTTGACGATGCTTTGTGGTTGGATGTCGCTTGCGATTATGAGCAAGTCGGCGCTTGGGGAACAGCGAGCGTTTGGCTTGCGGTAGCAAAACGGCACCTTGAAAGCGATGGCAAAGTCAACCCGATGCTGCTTTATCACAGGGCCCATGCGATGTGGCAAAGGGGCAAGTTGGCGGAAGCGATGTCGCTTGTCAAGGAGGCGCAAAAACAATCGCCAATTTTCATCTTCCCGCATCGGCACGAAGACGCAGAGGTTTTGCAAACAGCATTGACCCTTGACCCAAACGACACTTTGGCTCACTACTTGTTCGGCACTTGGCTTGCGTCGGTCGGGAGATGGGACGAAGCAGCGAAGCACTGGAAGGAAGTAACGGATGGGACGGGGGACGAGGGGCGAGGGACGGGTGAAATGACATTGAAAGTTTTGGCGTGGCGGAATGTTGGGTTGATGCTTCGGCTCACACGAAACGACTTGGCTACTTCCGAAAGCGCCTACAATAAAGCCATTGAAATCGTGTCCCATGCCCCATCTCCCTTGTTACCTTTCGCTTGGCGGTTGTGGATTGAGCGAGACATTGTGCTTGCGATGTCGGGTCAACATGAAAAGCGGGTGCAATTGTTTGAAAGCGCGCCTGAAGAAGTTAGCAACAAATCGCAAATTGTCGCTCGCTGGGCTGAGGCATGTATGAGGGTTGGCAATCATGCAAAAACGGTTGATTTGCTCTCTCAAGGCAACTTCAAGCCTTGGGAAGGCGAATTTGCGTTGAGGCAACTTTGGAAAGAAGCAAATATGCAACTTGGGCACAAAGCGATGGCAGAAGGAGATTTCGCAAAAGCGAGAAAGCACTTTGAGGCTGCTGCCGATTATCCCCAAAACCTGAATGTCGGCAGACCGCACTGGACGGACGACGCCGATGCCCTCTTTTGGGCAGGTTGGTGTGCTCTGAAGATGGGCGATAAAGAATCCGCAAGGAAACTTTTGGAAAAAGCAGCCAACGAAAACCAATTGCGAGATGCCCAAACTGCTGAGTTCAAAATCAAAGCGAGCAAGTTGCTTGAGCAAATTTAGTGAACAAAGTTTCGCATCACATTTCAATTCCTGTCAATTCTGGCGGTGATGCGCCTACATCCCAAGCCGAAGTTTTGATTGAAATTGATCGTCTCGGCTTAGGCACAGCCAAAGAGTGTAAAAGTTGCAAAGCCACACCCACTATTTGACTGCCAGCGTCAGGGACAAGTTGAGAGGAACGAGCCAGCCTAACTTCATAGCCACCACCTGTGAAGGCATCAGCAGTAGGCAGATAGCCGACCATGCCATTAGCGCATGTGGCGACAAAGGTAACAGGGAAAGGAGATGCCCTCTTGATGTCAAGTCCTAATTGACAAAAGAGTTCGCCAGGGATTGCAACTATGGCACATCGCTCAATGGCTAAGACTTGAACTTCCGCATTAAGAAAAGGTCGTTCCTTGACTTCCTCAGCGAGCAAAAGAATTTCACGAGCATAAATCCTTTCAACTTCGGGCGCACTCTTGTCTTTTAGAGTTTGTTTAGCCCTGTCCAGCATCTTTTCAGGGACTTGTCTTCTGTGAAGTTGAAGGATAGAGCGAATAGACTGCAGGTGGGGATTTTCAGAGAAATCAGCAAGGGCTACTGCCTTTATAACCTCGCCACCCAACCTTGTCCCAATCCGCCAAGCCCACTCTTCACCAAATTCAGGTTCACGCTGCAAAGTGTTGGCAACTTGAGTGACATCACCAGAAGCACCTTGCAGGAAAACTGTTAAACATTGATCGCCAAATTGCTTGCGAAGGGTTTCTGAAAGGTAAAAAGGATAATCAGCACTGAACTCTGTGCCGTTCATGACAGTGCAGTGGCAAGCGAAGTTAACAATAAAGCCAAGCATGGTGTCATCTTTGCCCTTGAAGGCGAGAATTCCGACATTTGGGTCAGTTGGACCTGCTGGACGAACTATATTGGGGTTACCCTTTCCTGGATGAGTTTGATGGCGACCATCGCTCATGATGAACCTGCGGTTGAAAGCGACTCTGCTTTCGTGACCGACGGATATGCTCAATTGCGCTTCAACTCTAACTTCAAAAGCCTTGACGATTGCTTGTGAGATTTTATCGGCGACAAATTCGCAGTAGTTCTCGTTAGCCTTGCTCTCAAAGACATTAGCAATTGGACCGCCGCAGTGAGTGTGGGTTGCTGCTATCAAAATGTTTTGCGCTGGAATTCCACAACGAGATTCAACCAAACTTCTGGCTTTTTCAACTATGCTTCTCTTTACGGATAAAGCATCAACGGAAACAATGGCAAGCACCATCTGTCCATTGTCAATAACGCAGGCTGTTGCATAGAGCGGATCATGGATGCCAGTGGAAATTCGTTCTTGAAAGCCACCAGGAATTGCTGCTCCAATTGGTGGAGTAATATCAGTTTGAGCGAAACCAACAAGCACTTGAACCACCTCCTCAAGTTTACCAGAAAAGGAAATTCAACTGCTTTATGCCACTTTTTTGTCATCGCCTTCATCTATAAGGCGGCAAAGCTCTAAAATGAGCAAGGTCAATTGTTGTCCTTGATCAACTCCTGTCTTAAAGCCGACATCAGTGTCAAAGATAAGTTTGAGCGCTTGGACAATCTGATTTCGCTTGAAATTTCGAGCCTGCGATAGGAAATTTTTTATAGCAGATGGCGATTGCCTAAGCAAGTTTAGGCGTGAGTCCTTCGGCAAGCGCTCTTTGATTTCTTCTGGAATTTGATCAAGTTGTTGCCTGAAGATATCGGTTCTGGTATGCAGAAATACAGGCGATAACAGTTTGGAATCAAAAAGCAACCTCGCTTGAAGCAGAAGCCGGAACTGACGGGCGAGCAGGTAAAGTATATGCGTAGGGCTTTCTCTCCGTTGCAACAGACCATCAAGTATCGCAATTGCTTTTGCTTCGTTACCTTCAACAACGGCATTTACGAGCGAGAAGACATCCATTGCTAAGGAAGGTACAAGTTCACGAACGATTTCAACAGTCACACGACCATCAACGCCGATATACATCGCCAATTTCTCAATTTCTGTTGCTAACTGCCTCGCATCGTTTCCGACACGATCAATCAGTTCTTGAACAGCAGTTTTGTCCATACGGATTGATGCTTGTTCGGTAAGCATTTGGACAAATTCAGGCAAATCTTGCGACCTAAGTTTGCTGATGGGGACAATTAAAGCAACTTCATTGAGCAAATTGAGTTGAGCGTTCGTTGGCGGTTCAGTCAGAGCGATAAGCACATAAGCACCATTAGGAACTCTTTGCAAATAGCGATACCAAACCAAATCCTCACGCTTACGCTTATTTTTCTCCTTTAGGAAAGCAGGCGACTTGACGATTACAACTCTGCGTTTTGCCAACTGGAAGCCAAATGTCGGTTCAAAAAGAGCCTGCGCCAATTCGGGTTCATTAGCCTTTTCGCCCTCAAGGATGGTGATGGCGACTTGTCGCTCTTCGGAAGGCAAAAGCAAGTCAGTTAGCCGTTGAATGACCCTGTGAACCAGAAACTCATCATCACCAAAAACGACTATCACTGGCATCTTCAAGTCCCCATATCTCGCCGATTGGTAAAGTTGCGATAGTGCTTTCCTGACATTTCGGAAAAATTGAGCCTCTTGCGGAAACAAAAGATAAGGCATTAATTGTCACCGCCCTGTGAAATTTCGTGACACGACACCAAAGCGACAATGTTTTTATCTTGATAAGGCTACGAGATTTATTCAGGCAGTATCTCGGTAGGTAGGTCAACAGTTTTGCCTTCTTCGTCCAAAACCTGAATGACGATTTTGTTGCGATTTTCATCGTAAGCGTAGATTTTGCTTTCTTCTTCATCACGAGTGATTTTGTGAGTCCCATCACAGTAAGGCTTGTTTTTGGAAAGACCGCAAGCACAAATCGCAATATTTTGACCTCCAACTTGAATGAGATAAGGGCGATTGCGCTCCGACTTAATCACACGAGCCATCAAACTTCACTCCTTTCACAACTTTTCTTAAACGCTGTAAAGGGAGCGAAAGCGTTTTTTTCATTCGCTTTTTTGCCTAACAGGTTCTGGGACGACAGTAACTGTCAACCTCTGACCGTTGCGAAGAATGGTGAAAGCGATAGGCTTATTCGGTTCAGCCTTGCTGAGTGCATCCATATATTCGTAAAGGTTTTTAATTTGCTTGCCAACGACTTCAACTATGATATCGCCTTCCTTCAATCCTGCTTTTTCGGCGGGGCTACCTGAACGAACTCCCATGAGCCTAACGCCTTCGCCCTCCCATGCATAATCAGGGATGATGCCTGTTGAAACTTTGATGGGAGCAACAGGACGCTCAACGGGTTGAGCGACTTTCTGAAAGCGAGGGCGGTTAGGCATGTTGGCAATCCTTTCAACGACTTCAGCAACCATCTTGAGGATTTTCTCCATGCCTTCATAGTTGATAGTCTCCCAATCATCACTTGGTCGGTGATAGTTTTCGTGCAAGCCAGTGAAGAAGAAAAGGACTGGGATGCCTTTGTTGTAAAAGGCAAAATGGTCACTCGCACCGAAAATGCCTGATGACTCTCTCAATGTGAAGTTAAATTGAGCGTTGAGTTCGTCAACGATGCCTTTCCAATCGGGTGAACTATTGATGCCAAGGATGAACAGCGTGTTGTCTCTTAATCGTCCAATCATGTCCATGTTGACCATTGCGACGATATTTTCTGTTGGAATTATCGGATTGTCAAGGAAGTATCGGGAGCCGATTAGACCACGCTCTTCAGCGCCGAAGGCGATGAAAAGGATGCTCCTTTTGATTTGCTTTCTTTTTGAAGCGAAGTATTGAGCCAATTCAAGAAGTCCCGAAGTCCCTGAAGCATTGTCATCGGCTCCGTTGAAAATTTGCTTTTGACCATCACGAGTTATCGTGAAGCCAACATGGTCATAATGGGCGCCGACAACAACAAATTCTTTCCTCAGTTGCGGGTCGGCTCCATCAATCAAGCCGATGACATTTGCGTCTTCAAGCCTTTCCCTTTGCAATTTGACCTTCAATCGGACTTTAACTCCGTCAATGGTGAAAGAGAAGGGTTTACGAGTTTCATCAATTTGCCTTTGGACAGCCTCAAGGGAAAAGAGCGCTTCAGCGAAAGCCCTCTTTGCAGTCACTCCCAAAATCCCTGAATCCCCTATCATCGGCTCATTCCAAAAAGGGACAGGCTCGTCATCAAAGGGGCTAAGCGGACCACTTACAAGGATAATTGCCTTTGCTCCCTTCTCCCTAGCAACTTTGAGTTTTGAAGAGAATATCCCTTCTTGTGCGAATTTGGAATCGTTAGCAGGCATGCCACGCAAAGCCAAAAGAATTTTGTTTTGAACATCAATGTTGGCATAATCATCGTAGCCCTTTTCAGGCGCACTTATCCCATAACCGACAAAAACTATTTCACCTTCAACTTCGCCATTGGCTGATAAGGCTAAAGGCAGAAAATCTTCTTCAACGATAAAATTCCTTTGCCCTCCCTTTGGAAGCCTCAAGATTAATTCGTTACCTTCGCCTAATTTCAACCCACCGACAAAAGTGAAGATTTGAAAATAACTTCCATTTACAGGTCTCAGCCCCCACTCAGCAAACAAAGTGGCTATGTATTCACGAGCGAGTTGAGCGCCTTTTGAGCCGGGGCTACGACCTTCCAGTTCATCAGAGGCAAGGTATCGGACATGTTCTTTTAGTTCAGCAGAAGTTATCGCAAAAGTTGAAACCGCTCTGTAAGAAGAAATATCACCTTGAGCGAGCGAAACTGTTAAAGCAAAGAGTGCAGAAACAAAAAGCCTAATGTATCGCTTCATCGTTTTACCTCCTTTTCGTGGTCGGCGAAGAATTTCTCGTAGGGCAAACCTACAAACTGCCTATTTTTCGGTTCAGCAGTAGCCGAACCCTTTAAGACAAACTTTTGAGCTGATTAAAGGACGCGCTCTTTACTTCAAAGTTTGTTGGTGCTTTACTCCATGCCACTGGCTTTAGCCAGTGGTTGATGACGAATTAACGAGCGCCGAATTCATTCGGCGAAAAAAATTCCGCCGTCTAAAGAAGGCGCTCAAAAATTCGTCAGCCACTATGGGCTAAAGTCCATAGCATGGCTTTAGAAAATGGTTATCAACAACATTTGTAGTAAAGAGCGAAAGAACTAATCAATCCTTTCAAATCAAACACCCCATTCAGCCAAGTAGGCAAGTTGCTTGATAGCCTCTTGGTTCTCAGGGTCAAATTCTAAAACCTTTTCAAATTCAGCCTTCGCTTCTCTTAACAACCACATCATCTTTTCAGGGTCTTCTTCAAGTGGTGCAACTGTAGTCAAAGCCTTAGCCCAATCAAGTCTGTAGGTTAAATTATCTGGCGCAAGTTCAACGGCTCGCTTGAATTCAGCCAAACTTTTTTCAAATTCGCCTCCATGAAGGTAGTAAACAAGTCCCAAGCCATGATGAGCGGCAGCGTTATCTGGATCATGCTCCAAAATATGTAAGTAAAGTTCCTCTGCCTCTTCGTATCGTCCATTGTATCTTAAAACATGAGCACGGTTCAAAAGTTCCGCAAGGTTAATTTGCTCTTCAGTTTGCTCAAACATTTTTTTGCCCTCCTGTTTCCGACCCCGTCATGTCATAGGCTTAGCCATTGTTTTGCATTAGTTTCAACCATCATGCTTCTTTGCCTGTCAGTTAGTTCTGCTTCTTGAATCATGCCTAAACTTCTGGTCGGGTGGACTTTCGTCATAGCACTCGCCCAAAGCACTCTCCTTTCACCAAGCAAAGATATAGCCTGCTCAACAATCCCTCTTTCCGTCAATAATCCTGACACAACCAATGAAATGTTGGTTACATCTTCAACTATTTTCAACGCTGCCCACCAATCGCTACCTTGTGTTGGCACCATGATGAATTTGATGCCAGGGAAAGATTTAATCAAAGCCACGAGCGATTGGGCATCATAGGATGTCTCAACGAAGGCAACGAAAGGACAATCGTATCGCCTCGCCATCTTGATTAACTCTATTGTCCGCCATGAATTGAAGGGATGAGCAAGGCTGGGAGGAGGCAAAACTATCCCTAAGAAGTTCCCACGAGTCAAATAGCGCTTCATCTCTTCAGCAGATGCCTCTAAATGATTTGGATTGACAACTACATAGCCACGAAACTTCTCACCTTGAGCCAAAAGTTCAGCAACTTTTTTGTTGCCCAGTGACAAATCACCTCTCATAGCCTCCGCCGAAGCGACGCAAATTGTTGCAATGTTATATCTTTCGGCAAACTTCTCCACAACTGCAATCTCGTCGCCTTCGCGGCTTTGGATTGCCCACCATCCAAGTTCCGCATAAGTATCAATGAGGGGCATAAACTGAACCTCCTCTCACGCTTGGACAATTCTCCTCAAGTTTTCAACCAAAACTTTCCTTTTGTCTTCATCGGACAAATTGGAATGCAACAGCGGGAACAAAGCACTGGCGAAGTAATGCAAAGGAGCGCCACTGCCGAAAAGCAATTTGTCAGCACTAACTTCACTTGCAACTAACTCGTAACCATCAGGCTGAGTGATGCAACTGGTCTCAAGGTAAAGGTTTGGAATTGACTTGATTACGAAGAGGACTTCATTGAAGTTGCTTTCGGAGACATCAGACAGGATAACAGTCACTTTCTTGCCTTTTATCAACTCTCCGATTTCCGTCGCCCATCCCACATGAGGGCAAGCAATCAGGAAAGGAACATTTTTCTCATTCAAAATTTCAATCAAATCACGGAAAGGCAAAACTTTCGGTTGCCAACCCTGCCAATGGGGGAAAAGGTGAAAGAGACGAAAACCTTGTTGCAATCTTCTGTCAACCTCTTCAGCCATCCCACGATATTGAAGCGGATTTATAGAAGCAACTGGTAACAAAAGACCTCCGCTTTCCCTTGCAACTTGAACTGCTAAATCATTGCCAGTTTTGGGATCATAAAAAACAGCAGTCATGTGAACGAACAAAGCCCTTGCGACACCATAGCGCTTCATGATGGAAAGCAAAACCTGAGGCGACAAATCTATCGCCTGCTTAGGATAAAAACCAACCCATGTATTGCAATCAACTATTGGCAAACCCACTTGAGCCGCCAACTCTTCCCACCTCCGATTTTGAAAAAAATCTGAAGCCCAAAAGCCAAAGAAACTAAAACCTTGTCTCTCAAAATGCTCCTGATTGCTTCAAAATCTTAATTAATTTTGTCAAGCATTCACGAGTGGCGACATCGCCCATGTAGGAAAACTGTTCACCTTTTGGCATCTGGACAATTTCTTCAGGCAACTGGCTTGTAGGACGCCAATGAGTTTCAAGAGACAAATAGCCCTTGTAACCGTCACGCACCAAAGCACTAAACTGACCAAGATAATCAACTTCACCATCACCTATTGGCGTTGGAACAAAGCGCTTTTCTTCATCATTCCATCTCCCATCTTTGATGTGAATGTGCACTATCCAAGGCTTAACGATTTCGTAGCCATCAGGGTAAGGGATTTCTCTGTCAGGATCAAAGACATCATTGCCTGGATCCCAAACCGCCTTCACTTGCGAATGATTGAGCCTCCTTAAAACCTCAACAACCTTTTTGGCATTTGTCGCCATCGTTGAAGGCTCATTTTCAATGCCCAAAATCAAGTTCGTTTTTTCAACGAGTTTTACCGCTGAGTACAATCTTTCAACGATTTCGTCCCAAGAAGGGAAAGGTGGCTTAAGCCAAAAGGTGAAAATGCGAACAATGGGAGCATTCAACTCACCAGCCAAGTCAATGCACTTGCGCAAGATTTCCATGTGATTGCGATATTGCTCTTCATCTCCGTAGTCACACTTGAAAAAGGGTGATGCTATTGAGCAAACTTCAACATTGTAATCGCTGATAAGTCGCCTGATAAGTTCAATCTCGGTTTTTTCAAGTTCGTGAGGACCTTTATTCCAGACCGAACGGATTTCAATTCCTGTCAATCCAAATTCTTTAGCCAATTCCAAAACTTTTGTCAAGTCCTGAGAAACTTCGTCGGTTATGACTGCTAACTTCATTTAACTTCGCCCCTTTCTTGCTACCTCTTAGGGCAGTTTAATTTTGCAACCTCATCTTGATTGCCCATTACAATCTTGTTAAACTTTGCAACAGCAAGTCGGAGATGGAAAGGTCTATCTTTAACTGAATTGTCTAAATCATGAGTATAGTGAAATTTCTGCCACATAAAGTATTGGCTCATTGTTAAGTTCGCTTCCCCTCGCTATGAGCAAAGGCTGTCAGTATAATTTGCCATCGCTCTATACTCCAAAGTTTTGAGATAGCACAAAATAAACAAAATTGTACCTGTCCCCACTATCAAGACCAAGTAAAACAACGCATCTTCAACTTCCTTCTCACTTGCTCTACCGATGTAAATCATAACTTGCAATATATAAACCCAAATTGTTCTTTGCCACTCCACGATGAACTGAAAAAATAAGCCAAATACAGAAAACTTCCCCTCACAACTGTTGACATGAACTTCTCCTTTCGCATATTCTCCTTTACTGTGATTAACACTCCTTCTTTCATACTATAGTTTTGCATTCTCTAAAAACTCAAGCAATCATGGGATTTTTGAGAAATTTTTCATCAACTCAAAGTCGCAAAGACAAAACTCTTTTTCCCTCTTAACTTCATCTCGCCTACAACAATACTCCCCTTCTTTCTCTTAAAAAGGAACAAACATAACCTTGCCTTCCCAACTTCTAACATAAACTAACCTCGCTTTGTCCACTACCACTCTACCCCATCTAACCCTGTAACTAACTATCATGTCCCTCCTTATCAATCCTATCAATGCCCATTCTGCCTTGTTCTTCTTTACCCTTTCAACCAACCTTTGGTTCATCAAACCCCCGTCAACCAAAAGGGTCAATTTATCAGGAAGTGAAGAAAGAAGTGAAAAAAGTAAAGACAAACGCTCTTTACTTCAAAGTTTGCTGGTGCTTTATTCCATGCCACTGGCTTTAGCCAGTGGTTGATGACGAATTTACAAGCGCCGAATTTATTCGGTGAAAATTTTTCACGCCGTCTAAAGACGGCGCTCAAAAATTCGTCAACGACTATGGGTTAAAGCCCATAGCATGATTGCTGAAAAGTGCATGGTTGTTCATGCCACTGGCTTTAGCCAGTGGTTGATGACGAATTTACAAGCGCCGAATTTATTCGGCGAAAAAGTTCCGCTAAATCATCCTTCACAACCAATTCATCATGAGCAAGTTTCATGAAATTTGCTCAAGTCAAAAATTAGTTCCCCTCTCCCTTCCACTCATCACCGTAAAGAGGGTCTTTGCCAGGAATCATCCCAATCTCATTCCCATCCAACATCCCACCATGCTTTTCCGCCAACTCCTCAAACTTTTCATCAAGTTCATACACCTCATCCCAAAACTCATCAGGAAAAATCCAGTTTGTCGTCACCACTCTATACTCCCTCCCACTCTTGTCTATGAAAACTTTGTATACCATGTTCTTTTCCTGAATTTCCCTAACAAAGGCTTCAGCCTGTCTTTTTCTGGGAAAGTAAAGGTAGTGATGAACCACATAAGGAAGGTTTTCTTCCTCGCCTCCCAACTCTTCTTCTTCGCCTGCTAACTCTTCTTCTTCGCTTTCCAACTCCAAATCGCTTGCCCTCTTGGGCTCTTCGCCCGTGAAAGGATCTATAGCCCATCCCCTCTCTTTCTCCCATGTCCACTCCTGATCCATTAAACGCTCCTTTAATTCGTCATCAGAAATGATCTCGGCTACAGGAAGTTTCCAAAACTCTTCAGGGGTCAGTTCTGTAGCAGGTCTGATTCGCTCTTGACCTTTTTCATCTTCAACAACTAAAACCCATTTGTCCTTATTCCGACCTACAGGGATAGTACGCCGCCACATGCGGATAGAGCGGGCGTGTTTAGGAACTTTTTCATGAGCCACAATCTCTGTTTCCCAATCCCAGGTTTCGTCCGTAAAGAACCAGAGAGGAAAAATAATCATGAAGCGTTCCTTTTGCTGGACTAATTTCCGAATTTCTGAAGGTGAAAGGCGGTCGGGATAAAGACCTGGCAAAACACGAATGATTTCGCCATAATCTGAGTGACGAGTGCTGTATTGGACATACACGAAGCCTTTGGGAGTTTTGATTTCAAAAACATCTCCGATTTTTGGTCGCTTGCGCTTTGGAGACGACATAATCTCACCTCCTAATTATTGTGTTAGTGGCAAGAAATTCTTGCTCTATATCCTCATATCCATTTTTCGCAGCCATTTAAGTGCTTTTTTTATCAGTTCATGGTAGTCTTTTCTTCTTGGAGATAGCGGGTTTCTTTTGTTTAGCGGCGGTTTCCTTATCTTATGGACTATATCTTCAACAGCAGCCATCAATTTTACAGGCACATTTTTTACAACCTCTCTTATACTTCTGCCGGGTTTCAGTATCCCTGATCTCTTGTGCTCTCGTGCTCGTTCTTCAATATCTCTGATAGTCCTTCCGACATAAACAATATTTGTCGCTTTCTTCTTGTAGACCTCGTAAATTGTGGCTGTTCTCGTATCGGATATTGCTGCTCTTATAGACAATCCTGTCGCTCTTACGCCAAAGTTTGTTGCAAAGCTAAAAAGCTGTTCAGAAAATTTAGCAGCCTCCCAAGCAACTTGCCAGCCACTTGCTTTCCCTGAATCATACTCTCCTGCCGCGTAGCCGTAATTCCACGCTGCTTCACCTAAAGGTCTCAAAAGCCAATCTATTGGCTTAACTCCTGTTATCACTCCATGAAAGGCTTCAGGCTCTAATCCGAACAATTCAAACAAACTTATTGGGTCATTTAGGGCATAGACATACCAGTTAATACCAAAACCTATCGGGTCAATTGAAAGGAAGCGACCGATTTCTGGGTCATAGTAGCGGTAGCCGATGTGATACAAGCCTGTCTCTAACTCATAGTCGTAACCTCCATAACTGGCAAACCGTTTCTTCGGCACATTCCTACCGTTTTGCCACAATCCCCAAAGGCTTTTCAAAAGTGACGGCAATTTATCGGTTTTTCATTTTTCAGAAGACTTAGCATTATATCGGTTCATTCATTAACTCTTCAGGTATTTCGGAAATAAAATTTTTACCCTGTCCAAGTAAAAATATCTTCAAACAAACTTTCTGACCATAAGATATATTGGCGAGTATCCATATAGTTTCCAACACTAAGTTGAGATGTTCTTCCAATAACGTATCTGCTCTTTCCCAAAAGATAGCAACCTTGCCTGATGATTCATCCACACCTAATCCCCCTCCCCACAGGGAATCCTCCACAGCATCCCAATTTGGTGGTCTATCAATCCCGACCTCATAATAATCAGGGTCACAAGGGAGCGCAGTAACTAACTCATGGATAAAAGAATGCTCATCGGTCATCTTAGAGCCATCTAAGTGAAAACACACGAACCCTCTGCGGGTCAACTCGGCTTCCACTTTGTCCGCAAGCCTCTCATCAAGACAAATAGCGATAGGGCAGCAACCGTAGACTAATTGATATACATTCATTGTGATTTCACCCCTTTTGATATTTTAATGCTCACGGTTGCTACCAAATACCCACAGTCTATATTGTTTGCAATAGCCTGAATCACTTCGGGGGAATCCAATAGAAAGTACGATAATGATCTGGCGTATAAAACCATTCGCCTTGGTCATTAATGATGATACGACGCGGACCTCTCGGAGCTCTGTGGGGTCGGTAGACATCATAAACACGATGACCAGTTCCTAGTAGACCTTCTCTATTTCTAAAAACGCCACCCCAGTGTCCTCTTCTAAGCCAAGAAAGCCTTCTTCCACGCAGTATATCTCGGATCGTTCTTAAGATCGCTTCTTCTTCCTTAGCTGGTAGTCTATTGAGAATAGGAAATGAACGGGGCGCAGGAAGTGCTGCTATAGCTCTACTTGCTGCTCTTAAGGCGTAGTGCGTGGCAAACTGAGTGATGATTTCTTTCCCTAAAATCCGTCCAGGTGGCTCTGGCCATTGATATGCAGGACGGTCACGATATGCTTGATTTTCTTTCCAAACTCCTGCGATCCCAAAGTGCTCCGATGAAACTGCTTTGGACGGTTTTAATCTTTCCAATGTAATCATCCACAAAAGCATCCGGCTGATCATCAAAAGGGGCAGGCTCTAACCCAAACCACTCAAATAAGTTTATCGGGTCATTTAACGCATAGACATACCAATTCACACCAAAACCTATCAGGTCAATTGAAAGGAAGCGACCGATTTCTGGGTCATAGTAGCGGTAGCCGATGTGATACAAGCCTGTCTCTAACTCATACTCGTAACCTCCATAACTGACAAACCTCCTCGTTGTAGCCACATTCCCACTGCTTTGCCACAATTCGCCAAAAGCCTTGTAATCAAAAGTTGCAGCAACTTGTTGGTTAGTGTCGGTCAAAAGCCTTGTGCTTACCCTACCATCCGTTAAGTGCCAGAACTTGGGCATCGTTCCTGTAGTCCATCGCTCACCGATCAACCTGCTTCCTACCCATGCATATTCAACTAAACCGTCTGACAAGACTTGAAAGCCATCGTGAAGGTAGGTGAAAACACCGTTCGGTCCCTCTTTCCTTACCCTTCTACCCAAGCCATCATAAGTGAAACGAACAATTTGACCGTCAGGTCGGACAATCTTAACCAACTCGTCCAAATCGTTCCACTCGTATTCCCAAACTGCTTGACCGATAGTGCGCCTAATCAAGTTTCCATTTCTGTCGTAGAAAAATTGTTCGTTGCCTGCTTGAATCAATTTGTTGAAGGCGTCGTAGGTGTAGTTGATTGTTTGCCCTGTGATATTATCCCTTTTGCTGGTTCGGTTGCCGATGCTATCGTAAGTGAAACTTTCGTCCAACAAGGCTTGGTCATCGGCGTAACTGCCCCTTGGGTCTATTGTCCCGACGATTCTCCTAACTGTGTATCGTGTCAACTCATAGGCGTCGTTGTAGAAAAAGTCGGTGTATCGGTTTTGATGCACTTCCCTTTCCCTTAAAACACTCCCGACATTGTCAAAAGCGTCCCTAACCCATTCTGCTAACAAAGTTCCGTCAGATTTGTAATGGGCGATTTTGCGCAGGAAATCTTGGACAGTGTATTCGTATTGGGTCACTGTTCTGTTGGAGTTTTCCACAAGGGTTAGCCTTGAAGCAGCATCGTAAAAGAACTTAGTAGTTCCAAAGCCAGCATGGCTGACTTGGGTGAGTCGGTAAAGGGAATCAAATTTGTAGTAAGCCAATATCTGGTTGCCTTTCATTAAAGCAACTGGGTTACCGCATTCGTCGTAGGTGTATCGCAAAGATTGGTTGC